>DASZPN010000059.1:0-19846 GCA_035549995.1 Minisyncoccota bacterium | reverse complement strand
GGTACTCACACCAACGATAACACCCCGCGCATAATGTACTGGTACGGCAAAGTCAACCAGCACGTGGCCAACAACGAATGGCTGACTGATCCGGACGGTGTCTCCGGAGCGGACATAAACACTCTGACTTATTGCAGAAAGTGGTACCCAAACACAATTTCCGTTACTCCGTACAAGGAAGAAACCATAAGCACTTGGTACGCTGCCTGGAATCAGGGCGGCTATTCAGCAACCATAATGTCCTATCAGTGCGTACAGGCGCAATAAAATGGACATACCTATGCCCGAAAATAATATTCCGAATCCGCCGTCTGAGACTCCCATACCCGTGCCGTCTATACCGGAGACAAGAAGCATTTTCTCACGCAACCCTTCTACTTTAACCGGTCTCATACTCTCGCTGATAGCCACTGTCATGCCTTTTCTGGTTTCATCTTTGACGCCGGATTATGGTGTTTTGTTTTCGGCATCCTGGATGATGGGTACGGGACTAACGGGTCTCTTGGTGGGATTTTTCTTCATTTGGCTTTCGGCTAGAATATTCGGACAGAGAAATGCCGCACTGAAGGCTTTCGTAATCAGCGGAATAAATTCCGTCGCCAGTTATCTGATTCTGTCGGTTCTTTCTCCGGTATTGCGCGGTCCGGTTATTTATATAATTCCTCCGGCAGTTATTTTTGTGGCTTGCAGATATTATTTCAGAACCTCGATAATGAAGACCGTAGGCATAGCCTTATTCTCTGTATTGATACCTATAATAATCTTCGGCGGGATGCTTTTTGTCATATTCGGCTCATTTCACGGGGGATGGTAGATTTATTAACTAAATAATTTTCACATGAGAAAACTTCACGAGAGTTTGGAAAGCAAGCTGGATTGGTACCGCAAGTGGCATCAAAACCCTACTTCCAATTTGGTGCATTATGCATTCTTGTTTCTGTTCGCGCTCCTCATGACCGGGGTCATCATCACCTTTTCCGGCAGCCATGCCATGGTCGCGACGCAGCCGCCTTCGGGCGCGAATACTGCCGGCCAGACTTCCGCAAGCCCGGCCGTCAAATACCCCACTTATCAACAAATCCAATCTGCCCTGAGCCGCCCCATTACGATGCAGTATATGTCGGACGATCCTTCGATCTATCCTCTCTCCCAAGAGCACCAGGACATACAGATGATCACCGCGCTTCAGCCTTCTATGGTCGGCCGCTGGGCCGGATGGTGGGCCTCGAGTTATGACACCGCGAGCGACCAAGCGCACTTTGCGCGGGCAAAGAGCACCGCGGACGATATACACAGGGCGGACCCGAATGCAGTCCTCGAGGCCGCGATACTGGAGTACGTAAATAAAACCGTAAACAACATCGCCATACCCGCCTGGGTCTTTACCGATTTGGGCCTGCCCGTACAAAAAATAAATTTTGATTTTTATGCCATGCTCTACAACGATTATCCCCGCAACGCGCACCACGTGATGCAGGACGGCGCGGTGCCGGACATCACCAAGCCGGAAACCCAGCTTTGGTACTATTACCGGGCGCGCAGCTATATAGACGCCGGCGCCGAAGCTATCCACCTGGGCCAGGTCAAGCTCATAACCGAAGCCGACTCAGGCTATGACTCGCTCTACACTCTGGCAAATGAAATCCGCGCGTACGGCGCGGCGCATGCCCGGCATGGATACGTATTCCTGGATGCGCACGAAGGCACGGATAATCTTACGGATCAAAACAACAAGATGATATTTGATTTCAACGAATCCCCTTTGCGCCCCAGGGATGCGGGGCCGGCGCTTAGCAATGTCGTCCTTGAAAAAAATTATCTGGATTCGATTTATGGCAAGAGCGCGGGCGGCACATTGCCGGACGGAGAATCGGTAAGCAGCGCGCCGTACCTGGCAGAATTCGACAACTACGGCATCTCAAAGCACCCCGGCACTCCCGGCAATTCGGATTATTATGTTTTCGGCTATGATGAAATCACCTGGTTTTCCAAGATGGCTGAAACAGACCGGAACAATTGGCTTGCGTACGCTTCAAATTGGCTCAAGGTAAATGACCCGGCCGGGCACCTGGAAATGCCGGGCCGGAGAGTGACTACCCTGCCGGGAGTTCCCTGGCCGGGAATTTATTACCGGGCAGATGACGGCTATGGAAACCAAGTCTCCACCATATCCTGCATCTGGTCCGGCTCTAGCTCTTGCGCCTCTTCTGTCACCAAACCTCCGGCGAAAATACTGGCTCCAAACTAGAGCGCAAACTGCGGATTACGGTTTGAATATTGGCTTTAGGTCAAAGCCGCTGTTGCTTCCGGCTGTCGGGGAATCCTGTTCCGCCGGAGCCTTTGGCGGGGCCGGTTTCCAGGCCGCGTAAGCGCCCATCACCGCCATGACTATGGCCAAAATAATCACGATCACGGCCACGGATTTAAACAACTTCAGAGCTTCCTTGGTTTTGGATTTCATACCTGAATTCTATCATTTTTTGCCGCCCGGATTCCAGTATTTTTTGCCTTTGAGTTCCTCCGGCAAAAGGTCTTCCCGGGTGTACTTTTCATAGCCTTCGCCGTAATGGAGGTCTTTCATGAGCTTGGTCGGCGCGTTCCGGATTTGAAGCGGTATCGGCAGGTTGCCGAATTTGCCCGCATCCTCGAGCGCGGCCATATACGCCCAATAAGCGTCCTTGGATTTTGGCGCGAGCGAGAGGTATATCACTCCGTGCCCCAGGTTGATGCCGGCCTCCGGGTAGCCGATGGTCTCCACCGCGCGGAAGACCGCGTTCGCCACCTGGAGTGCCTGCGGGTCCTTCATGCCGATGTCTTCCGAGGCAAAGATCACCATTCGCCGCGCGATAAATTTCGGGTCTTCCCCGCTCTCCACCATCCGGGCCAGATAGTACAGCGCCGCGTCCGGCTGGCTGGCGCGCATGCTTTTGATAAAAGCGCTGATGGTGTTGTAATGCTCTTCGCCTTTTTTGTCGTAGCGGAGGAATTTGGATTGCAGGGTCTGCTTCAAGTTCTCCAGGGTGATTTTTTTGTAAAGCTTTTCGGTGTTCTCCACCATCGCCAAGGCCTGCCGCGCATCTCCGCCGGACATTTCGATGAGCCATTTCATCTCCGCCGCGCCGATTTTTACCCCCGTGCGTTTCAAGATTTTTTCCATGTCCGCGGCGGAGAGCTCCTCGAGTACGAACACCCTGGCTCGCGAGAGAAGCGGCGAGATCACCTCAAAACTGGGGTTTTCCGTCGTCGCGCCGATGAGCGTCAGCCGGCCGCTTTCCACCGCCGGCAAGAGATAATCCTGCTGGGCTTTGTTGAAGCGGTGGATTTCGTCCAGGAAAAGTATTTTCGGTCCGAAAAGCGTGCCCTTTTGCTCCAGAATTTTTTTTATGTCCTCCTTGCCGGCGGATACTGCCGAGAGCTCGTGATAATCCGCGTTCAGGGCTTTCGCGTATATCCGCGCGAGGGTGGTCTTGCCCACCCCGGGCGGGCCCCACAATATAAAAGAGAAAAGGTGCTTCTTTTCTATGGCAGTGCGGAGCGGCCCGCCGGGGCCCACCAGGTGCGCCTGCCCCACGAATTCATCCAGCGTTTTCGGCCTTATTTTTGACGCCAGCGGTTCCATACACCCCTAGTATACTCTTTCCCCACAATTGTGGAGACGAAAAAATCCGGACATAAAATATCCGGATTTTTATTTTTTCAATACGTAAAATATTCAATCCACCAATGCGCTTTTCCAGGCAGACGGCAACTGGATAATTATATTCACATCCAGCCATGCAATGCATATGTCGTTCATCACGACTCCGCCCCAGAAAAGCTTTTCCAGGAAAGTTCCCAGCACGGCTATGACAAACGCCGCGATGATGAGAGGCGTGGTGGTTTCACTTACCACCTCTTTCGGCTTCATTTGATCGAATATTTTCAATATTAGGAAAAACCAGATTACGTCCATAATTATCTGGACAGTCCTTGTCAAACCGGCGCTCATAACCGAGTGCCAAGATTCCAAAGATATCAAAAGATTGGCCAGAGAAAGCGTGAACAGTATAAGGAGCGCAATCACAATCAATGTACGGCCAAAAATTATTTCCCCTTTGGTCGGGGGATTTCTTACAGTTTTTTCCATATCAGAGTTTTTAAGAGTTTTTGAAATTTTTGATTTGTTTTTAAGGATCGAAAGAGCTGGCCTGTATATTACGGCAAAATCCCGGCGAGTCAAATCCGGCCGGCCCAAGCCCGCCGCCGGTTATCCACTTTGTATAACCGGCGGCTAGATAGTAAAATTTAACTGAAAACAGAACTTTTAAATAAACTCTAAACTGAACCGTTATGTCTATCTTAAAAGGACCGAATCATGAGTTTTATAGCTGCACTCTCAGAGAAATGCTTCTGGATTGCGAAGCTTACATACATTTTGAGTACATCAGAGTAACAGCATACGGAATTTACCTTTCACCGGAAGCGCCAGTGGTGCTAGAAGAAGATTTCGAGGACTACCGGCACTGGTCGGATTATGCAAAGGTATTCAGGTTGGGGCCCAACCTAAGCTACCGAGACTTTGATCTTGATTTTGAAAAATGTGGTCACTCGTTCTGGGAGGAAGACGAGGGAAATATTATAAAGAAGCACACTATGATTTATTTCCCATACGAGAAAACAGAAGACGGCTGCATGCGTGTGGAATCCGGCGATTGGGATAGCGATGATCCGGAATCCGAGACTATGTTGTCCCTCAGAAAAAAGATGTGGGAAGCCGCCCGCCGAGGCGATTTTACCAAAGCCGCGATTTTCCGGAATGAATTCGAAAAAAGACGCAAAGAAAGCGATAAGGTAAGGAGAATGAAAAATTCCCAAAACAGAAAAGAAGAAAAGCCCCGCAGAATCGCCTAATCCGTTCACATGAAAAAAGTAAAAAGGTCTCGATATCGAGACCTTTTTTTGATTTTTCTCATGTGGTGCGGAATTTCTTTACTCCAACTTTTTGTTTGCCTTTTCTTCGTGCATTTTGCCTTCCAGTTTTGCAAACAGTGCTACCCCGCAGGATACCGATAAAAGCAGATTGAGCCATGTGGCCCATTCGAAGGTATCATCCGACACCGCGCAGAGGACAGCAAAGCCGGAGAGCACAGTGAATATCGCCAGTGCAGGCGTTGGTACTGTACTTTTCTTTTCGTACCGCCTGGCCCACTCAATAATTGTGACAAATATCCACAAGAATGAGATGCATACGGTTGCAAAATGCATACCAAAGTAGCTCAGATCTACGAGATCCCTAGCTATGCAAAACGCTAAAACTGCTATAGCCAGAACAGCCAACGCCCACACAATACGAAACAATAAGGTCAGGCCTTCGGTCATGTCCGTCGAGGGCTCCAAATCATGATTTTGTTTCATAAAAAATAATTTTGGTTATGAAATTTTTTTTACTTATTTTGTGTTCTCAAGGAAAAGATCTTCCCTATTTATACATCGTAATATTAAAAAAGTCAAACCCTAGACAGGCAGAAGAAAACCGGCGTACGCGATAGTGCGTAGCCGGTTTCTTGTTTACTGCACCAAAAACCCGAACCTGAGAAATGCAACGAAAAATATTTTTAAAACTGATGAGCGTTTTGCTTGCCTTTATTATACCACCCTTTACGCCCCTCCGCCCCCGGGCGGAGGTGGAATACTTTCCCCTTCTGGAGCCCGGCGGGCATGCCTCTTTTTGACCCGATTGGATATTATGCGCCCGGCCAGAATAATAACGGCGCTCACCAATATCACCGCCAGTATGGCCAAGCGCGGATTTGGTATGAACCTTTTCGTGCCGAGCACCACCAGCCAAAGGCCTCCGTACCAAAAAATCGCGTCCCCTAGGACCAGGATTGCAAACGAATCCCAAAAAGAAAACTCCAGCCAGGGCGCCACGAAGGAAACCAGCGGGAAATTTACCGAGCCTATGAAAAAGAGTGCCGCCAGCTCGCCATTTTTCCCCACCAAGCGCATGAGGGCCTCTGCCTTCTTCTTGGTCCAGCGGACCAGGCGAGAATTTTCATAGCGGTCGTGCACCAGCCGGCCCAGCCACCAGAAAACCACCACGTCCAAAATGGAAGCGGACAAGAACAGCGCGTGAATAATCCACACATTGTAGTGCGATTGATACGCCGCGAGCACCAGAGTGTTCGAAGTGATCTGCTCCTGAACCAAAAAATGCCAGAAAAAGTAAAAAGTAGAGTTTCATAAGCCTGCCGGCTCATTATACACTGGAAATCCGCAATTCATCGAAATTCGGATTTTTATTTCTTCGCTTTTTTGCTTATCGCATAAGACTCCAGCACCCGCGCGCGGATGGCCTCCCGGTCCTCCATGGTCTCCTCCGGCACGCTCATATAGAGGAGCTCGTGCGCCCGGCCTTGATGGCCGGTATAAGTAAAAGGATACAATCCTTCCTGCTTGTATTTCTCCGCGAGCGCCCGGTCCGCCTTCAAATAAAACTCCCCTTCGGCAATGATGCCGACGATCACCCCGTCCAAATATATCCCGTACCCCGAAAACATCCCCCGGCTGGTAATGCCCGTATGTGATTCTGCAGAATCATGCCCTGCAATGTCCATCAAAGCGGGGCGCAATACGTCTTCGGTTATGTATTGCATAAAATCCTGAGAGCGCGGCATAGAATTATTTATATAATAATTCGTAATTGCGAAGTTCTTTTTTAATATCTAGATAATTCGGTAATACCTTCTCTACTAATGCCCAAAATTTTCTAGAGTGATTAAATTCTTTTAAGTGACATAATTCATGAACAATAATATAATCTTGGTGTTTCTGAGACAGAAATATTATTTTGTAGTTCAAGTTAAGGTTTCCCTTATGTGAACAACTTCCCCAGCGAGTCTTCTGATTTTTTATAAAAATTTTATTAAAAGAAAAGCCATAAATTTTATTGTAAAATTCAGCACGTTCTTGTACTAGCCTATAAGCCTTCTCTTTATTCTCAATATAATCTCTATGTGAAAAAGTACGTATAGCTTTGCTATCTATATTTTTGAAAAATTTTACTTTATCTAATACCCATCGCTTTTTATCAGAAAAAAACTTCTCGATGATTGATTGATCTACTCCTAAGGGGCTTGTAATTACCACCGCTCCGTCACAATATACAGCGAGTCGCATTCGTCTTGCCCTTTTACTTCTCTTTAATTTGTAAGAGATTTTGGTGTCCATGCTTGCTAAAACTTTTTAATGATAACGTCCACCAATCTATTTAAGAATTTTGGGAAATCTTTTACCGTGAGTCTATCTTTGTAATCTTTCAAAATCAGTTCTTGTAAAGTCTGTTTTATATCCTTAATAAATGCATCTCGTTTTGAAGAATCTTGCCAACCAGTATCGAGATCGTCTTCGATACGAATGCATAATTCTTTTACAAATTCTTTTAAAACTTCCTCGTTCCCTGGTTCAATAAATTCCTGTGATATCACATAGAGTGCATACTCTTTCAAATCAAACCCTAGATCTTTTGCTTCCTCTCCCTTTGTTTTTATATCTTTCATCAACTCTTCATATCGACGAATTCGTTCTGCGAGATCAATCTGATTCTGTTCAAATTCACGACGTATGGCACTTAGCCGTTCGCTAAACTTCTGATACGCAGGATCTAGGTCAAGGTTGATTGAAATTTCTTGTTTAAGCATCTTCTCGAGGTTGAGAGCTTTTTCCTCCTCGTCCATTCCTTTTAGGCGCTCGAGTGTATATAAGTCATTTACACGAAGTTCTCGGAAATTCTTTGTTATCCCCTCATAGTCAATAATATTGCTCTCAGTGATTAGTTTTCGGACTTTTTCCCCGTACTCTCCCAATAAAAACTGGTCGTTTTCGCTACGAAATTCTTTCAAAAACGCCAAGTAGAAACTTGTTAGCCATTCAAACTGGCGTACAAATTGTTTTAAAAATGGATCAGGGGAAAGAAACTCAAATAAACTCCGGAGCTTCGTGTACTTTTCGGCAAAATATTTCTGTTTATCCTGGTTGTCGATAAATATCTTCAAGCATCGACGGAGATTGTCCATAGAAGGATCTTCGATATTTACCCCCGTGAATAACTTCATGACATCATCGAGCACGTCTTTAAAACGTTCCTTCACTCGTTCAATATCAACCATAGCTGAGTCGACAATATCTTCATCAAAGTCTAATGCGTCATAGAGATTTCTCGTTATTCCATAGTAGTCAATAATTTTCCCTGCTTCTTTATTTTTATAAACACGATTTGTGCGAGCAATTGCCTGCAAGAGATTGTGGTCTCGAAGTGGTTTATCGAGATACATGACTTGCTCAATCGGCGCGTCGAAACCAGTTAACAACATATCGCACACAAGTAGAAACTTAAGCGGTGATTTCGGATCTTTGAATCGCTCAATAATCTGCTCACGCTCCTTTTTGCTCGTATTATAAACTTTCAAATCATCAGCATCGCTATTTGGATCACCAGGAGAATACACCACTGCCGAACATTCTGTCGGTAGCAATTTGTCAAAAAGTTTTTTGTACGTCGCTACAGCTTCACGGTCATACGCCACCACTTGGGCCTTGAAACCGTTCGGCTCTACATAGAGCTTGTAATGTTCTACTATATCCCGAGCGATAGCTTCCATCCGTTTTGGCAATTTTACCAGTGCGGCTTTCTTGCCATATTTTTTTACAAGTTCGGTCTTTTGCTTGTCTGGTAAATCTCCGGCAATTTCTTCAAATTGCTTATCGAGTTTTTCTTCGTCAATAGAAAACTTGGAGAGCCTTGCCTCGTATGTGACCGGAATCGTAGCTCCGTCATCAATAGCCTGCTGGATAGAATAGTAATCCAAATATCGTTTCCCCTCTCCTTCATAATTTCTAAATGTATTTGTATGCGTCTTATCCACTGGCGTTCCCGTAAAGCCAAAGAAGAATGCCTTTTTGAAAGCATTGCGCATATTTATACCCGATACACCCTCATCGCCTCGATGCGCCTCATCGGAAAGTATAATGACATTTTCATCAAGATTTTTTACTTCATCGCCAAGTTCGGAAAATTTTTGAATGGTCGTGATAAATATTCCTTTCTCTGGGGATTGAATTTTTTCTTCCAGGTCTTTGCGTGAGGTGACACGAATAATATTTTTTCCACCGGCATTTGTAAACGTTTCAAATATCTGATCATCCAAATCCACGCGGTCAACTAAAATAAAAACTTTTGGATTCGCAAGCCCCTTATCAAAACGTAGTTTCCAAGCTGTGAAAAACATCGTGAGTGTCTTGCCGGATCCTTGGGTATGCCAGATGAGACCTTGATGTTTTTCTTTAGATAGCACACGCTCCACGATTTTATTCGTGGCCCGCATTTGCTGATACCGAGCGATTTTCTTCACCAATTTCTCCTTTTCTTTCTCGAATAAAATAAAATTCTGAATAATATCTAGAAAATTCTCTTTTGATAGAAGCGAGAAAAGGGACATCTCGAGCTCACCGCCGAGTTCTTTTTCTTTCTCTTCATCTCGCCATTGCAAAAAGTACTGCTTCGGCGCACCCGTCGCCCCGTAGACAGTTTTGAGCCCATCACTCGCAATATTGAAACAGTTCGGAATAAACAATTTGCGAGCGACTTTTTCATAGCGTTTGATTTGATCAATACCATTTTCAAAACTTACTCCCTCCGAAGCTGTCGGGCTTTTGGCCTCGATATCCACGAGAGGCAAACCATTCACAAAGACCATAATATCCGGGCGAATATTTTCAGTATCACCTTCAAAATAGAATTGATTAGTGACAACAAACTGATTGTTCTCTGGATTATCAAAATCTACAATTTTATAGTCTCGGAATTGCCCAGTCGCAGGATCTTTTAGGTTTATACCCTCACGTATGACGTGCAAGAATTCCTGATTGGAGTCTATCTTCTTTACTTCCCGTACCACGCTTTTTGCTACGTCATCATCAATCCTATTTATCCTTTTTATGCCCTCCAGAAGCTGCAAAGTGATAATATGCTCGCTCTCAAGCGCGCGAAGTTTTGCAAATTCCTCTGGCTTTATATACTCAAAGCCGAGCTTATCTTTTATAAACTTAATGATGTAATTTTCTACTGTAACTTGTTCGTTGAATTTCATATATTTAAAATGGTATATCCTCTGGATTTACTTCTTCCGGCACATCAAAATTAATGTCAGATTGGCGACTCAGATTTGTTTTAAATTTCTCATCAAATTTTCTCCAAAGCTCCCCCGAAACACCTTCCAGTTCACGAACCACATAACCTCCCTCGCCACTAACCAACTCTTTAAGAGGAATAGGTGTAAAAAATGATTGATAAATTTCATGATTGGAAATTGATCCTCTCAAAATTTTCTCGTAATCTGCGACCGAAAACTTTCCCTTCAGTTTCAACAACTTATCTGCATTTGTTCCTGCACCAATAAAACTTCTACTATTTACAAAGTCGCTTATTGCATTTTCCTTTAAATTAGTTTCTTCTTCTTTGCGTATTTTTTCTTGTTCTTCACTTGTTAATTCTGGAATGTCAGAAAGTCTTTTACTATATAATACTTTTCCACCTGTAATGTTTTTAAACTCGCGACTTAACCACGGATCGAATGTGTCATTTCCCCAGGCATTTTTGTCATTGGCTACTAATATTAATACAGGTTTATCACCTTTAAATGATTTTAAATATTGAATAATAGATTGCCAAATAAGAGCATCCCCAAGTTTACTTGGCTTCCCATACGGCGGATTCCCTTTCCTAAATCTTACATCTGCGAGTCTAATAATTTCTTCCGTCTCCTCAATAAACTTTGCCTTCTTAAAAAGATTACTAATTTTTTGATTTTGCTTACTTTTTAAATTCAAGAATTTTTTGTTTATCTTTTTCTTTTCACTCAATAGACTCTTCTTTTTCTTTTCCAAATCGTTAAGCAACTTATTACTATTTTTATATTCTGAATACTTATCTTTAAATGATTTTATTTCACCCTCAATAGATTCGATTTTTGAAGTCACATCTTTCTCTTCAGTTTCGGGCCAAGCACGCCACCTATTCCTTTCAACTTCATCTTTTACTTGTTGTGGCAGTAATAAGCAAACATGCTCTTTGTTGGCTAATCCAAGCAAAAGATCATAAACCTCATCAGAAAATCCCTCAGAGGAAGAATATATATGACGATATTGGTTTGAATCAATAAAGATGTATTTCATACTCGTTTTTTACCACTCAATAAATCCTGCATCAGGCCTTTTTTGAGAAGGGTAAGTTTTTCTTTTAATTTCTTATTGATCGAGATCTTTTCATCGACTGCCGATAAGACCTCCACAATTCGCTTCTGCATATTAATAGGCGGTATAGGAATTACTTTTCTCAAGAAAATGTCATTATACAATCTTTTGATTGTGCTTCCTTCCGTTTGCCACTTTATAGTATCGTATAAATGAAAAAGGAAATTATTTAGAATTTTACTTTCATCGTGCTCTAGCCAAATAATATTTGAATCTTGGAAATATGCTGGTTTGCCGTCATATACAACCTTTCTACCGATAGTACCCGAAGCAGACAGAAGAATGTCACCAATTTTTGGAAAAGAAAATTTACTGCGATACTTATCATATATTTCTTGAGAAATAAAAGAATCTGGCTCTCCTCCGAAAGTGCCGATTTTGTAAAAGGGTATATCACCATCACTTGACGTCTCTTCTTTAAAAATCCTTTTACACATAGAAACCTTACCAATGTTACCAAAGGCTAGATGTTTCACTCCATCCTTATTTCCAGAGCTGACAATATTCTGCATCAACCCGCGCTTGAGTTTTTCTGTTGCCTCAATCACTTCCTGCGTTTTCGCAATATCCTCATCCACCATCCCCAAAATCTCCGCAATCTTTTGCTGTTCTTTGATTGGAGGAAGGAGAATTTCTTCTTTTTTAAAATCATTTTTTTGTAAGTGTTTTAAGCCACTGCCGGAAAATAACTGTTTATTTATATTTCTTAAATTATTAAGAAGTGTGTAGTAAATATATTTGGTATCCTCTTTTGAATTGAAACAATATGTATCTGTTGAATAGCTAGCGTCACCATCAAAAAATTTAAGGTTGGCTACACCGCCAGTCGCCATATAAATATTTTTACCAGAAACTAGAGCTTTGCTGTGAGTTAGAATTTTTTCACCGCTAGTAAAAAATGGATAGTCACCGTTATTATCCGCATCACCGACCTTAATTGTAGATTTATTATTTTCAACAATGACCTTATTTAATGGTCTAATGTTCCATCCACTCGGAATATTTTGTTGTACAGTGTTATTTTGCATGATTTCGTATTTTACGAAGCCAACCTTCGAAGGTTGGAAATACCTTCACATATTTCTTATATTTTTTGCCTGTCCCGTCAGTAACAATCACACAGTATATTTTATCCATTTGAAATTGATCTTGTGATGTTGCAAATGTTGTTCTTGGGACCTTTTCATCAATTATTTGGGGTCGATGAGTACGAAAACTGTCGGGTAAAACCAAATAGCCGCTGGTTCCATATTGCCTTATAGAAGCTTGCTCAATCTTGATTGGTCTTCGGCCTTTATTTATGACGTTAATACATAAATATTTTTTGTCTTCTGGGTATATAAGCGGATTACCGATCATATATTGGTCTGGTTCATATTTTATTTTTATCCTAGGCCTATCCTTCCATGCATTGAAAAGCGAAACACCTGCTCCAAGGGTGGCGACTATTGCTCCATACCACGCAACAGTACTCGCAGATATTTGAATTGATAATTGAGGTATTTCCATAAATTTAATATTTCAACTCCTTCAAATATCCTTCAACTTTTTTATCAATCACTTCCCGTTCTTTTTCAATTTCTTTCACTTCACTCCATACAGTTTTTACATCCACCACCTCCTCATCATCGCCATTTTCTACATATCGGCGCACGTTGAGATTGAATTCGTTTTCTTCCAGCTCCTTCAGTTCCACTACTCGAGCATATTTTTCAATGTCTCGGTACCCCTCAAATGCTGACACGATTTTCTCAATATCTTTATTGCGCAGACGGTTTTGATTTTTACCCTCCTCAAAATCCTGCTCGGCGTCTATGATGAGAATTTTATTTTTATGAGCTTCTGGCTTGTTTTTGTTGAATATAACAATTGCAGCCGGAATACCTGTACCGTAGAAAAGCTTTGCTGGTAAGGCGATAATGGCTTCTATGAGGTCATTCTTGATGATTTGTTCCCGAATGCGCCCTTCCGCCCCGCCCCGGAAAAGTACGCCGTGAGGAAGCACAACACCGGCTCGTCCATTTTCATTCATGGATTTAATCATGTGAAGCACGAAGGCATAATCCGCTTTTTTGGCCGGAGGCATTTCGTAATCTGTCACTCGGCCGTGCTTGTCTGACTTAAATATTTCACTTTCCCATTCACTCACCGAATATGGAGGATTGGCCACGCAAATATCGAACGTTTTGAGTGAACCATCGGGGTTGAGAAATTTCGGGTCTGCAAGTGTATCGCCACGCTGGATGTCCGCACTGTCGAGACCATGCAGGAACATGTTGATTTTCGCTATCGCGTAGGTACCGATGTTTATTTCCTGACCGTACAGATAAAGTGATCGAGCTTTTTTCTCTCCAGCCTGTTCTCTAAGATAATGATAGGCCTCTAAAAGAAAACCGCCGGAACCAACGGCCATGTCGTAGATGTGATCCTTCTCGTGAGGTTTTAAAATATTTATGATGACACGTTCAACTTCACGAGGGGTATAAAACTCCCCTCCTTTTTTCCCTGCATCTGCGGCAAATTGCTGGATAAGGTACTCATATGCATCGCCGAGAAGGTCCGAGCTGATGTAGTTGTCTCCAAAATTATGTTCAGAAAAGTGATTGATGAGTTTCTGGAGGGTTTCGTTTGGAAATTTGTCTTTGTTAGCAAAATCCAGATCGTCAAATATCTTGTCGAGCTTCGGGCTATTGGCGGTGGTTAATTTTTCAAAAATTTCATTGAGTTTCTGTCCGATACCGGTGGCCTCTTTTTGGATCACGCTCCAGCGGCAATCTTTCGGAACTTGGAATTTATGGTTGTGGTCGGCTCGAGCGATTTCTTCATCGTGATACTCTTCTAGAACTTTTTTGTATTCTTCGTCCCAGACATCGCTAATGCGCTTATAGAAAAGAAGTCCGAAGATATATTTTTTATAGTCAGCGCTGTCGATCTTGCCGCGCAATATGTCGGCGCTTTTCCAGAGGAATTGCTTGAGTTGAGTGAGATTCATTTTCCCCTCTTCGTCGGTAAGTGGTACACCTAGATTTTTGACTATGCTTTTGTCGTTCGCAATTCGTTCAATGTCTTCCGGGCGATATTTTCTGTCGCCACGAGACCCAATTTTTAAAGGTTTAACTATACCTTTTTCTTCCCAGTTCCTCAGGGTATCCCTATGAACACCGAAAAGTTTGGCGACTTGCCCAATTGATAGAAGTTTTCCTTCTTTTGTATTTTTTACCATATTTCCTATGTTATCATAGGTCATATATAAAAGTCAAGCCAAAATGTGCAAAACTAAATTTTTCCTAAGTTATCATAGGTTTTTCTCCCGTTTTTCAACTCTCGATAACTACCAACTTACTTGGAGATTTATGCCCATTGATAATTCGCACTTGGTTTTTCGGCACTTTGAAATGCCCGGCCAGGAGTTCGAGGACGCGGGCGTTCGCACGGCCCTGCTCGGCAGGCTCGCGGACCGAGCACAGGAAATGGTCCGCGCTGGCTTGCCCGCCCCGCCCGGGGCGGGGCGACAGGGATTCTTTTTTGGCCCCGGCGGTGACTTTGACGTGGATGTATTTCATTTTGACAGTTTTAATGATAGTAGTAAAATTGGGATTAGTAAACAGAACTATTCCTTAAAAATTAAAACCTACTACTATGCCAATACTCGGAGAAGTATGGCTCAGGTCATACAGCTGCAAGCTTCAAGAGCTGGCCATGTACCAGCTGGGGTATATAGCAAAAAGATATGTAATCGTTATGAGGGACGGAGTTCGTATTTCGCTCTATGCACCTGTTATCCTGGCGGTTGATTTCGAGGGTAGTAGGGAGGGGTTTGTCCTGGTAAAAAGAATAGGAAAAGGCATAAGCGAGGATGATTTTGAAATTGATTTTCAATATTGCCAAAGTACCGTGTTTGATATCAATCCCGACGAATCCTTTCCCGCAGAAGAGTACATATTATTTTCTTATCCATACAAGCCTGATTTGCACAGAATAGACTACCGGGCAGAATTAAAACAGATGTCCATGAGATCATTGGAAGACGAACTCAAAGAAGCTTTAGAAGCGCAAAATTACCCCAGAGCCGCTAAAATCAGAGACGAGATAAACCGCCGAAAAGGCACAAACCAGCAAAACAAAAAGTAAATTTGTATTTCCAAGATCCGAGAGAGCCCCGAAATCGTTCGGGGCTAATTTTTTTATTTAAAAGAGGTTTTTAAGGTTTCCATTTTAGTAAATAAAATAATTATTCACCACATAAAAACCGGCATCGTAGACAAGCGCGCTAGCGGCAGTATCCCCAATTGTACTTGCGTCGGCCAAAACCCGCCGGTGCTATAATATAAGAAACAATATTTTATAACCGAGCTCTTTGACTAAAAATAAAGTCAGAAGTTCACTCAAACGCACACTATTCTTTTACGAAATAAAGAAATATATGCCTAAGAGTAAGAAAGGGAGATATGTCCATCCATATTTATTCACGGATGGCAGGAAAATATTATCCAAGAAAAATTGCCCCGTAGTCGGACTTGAGCCCGTGCGTTCTACCCGGCACCACCTCTATCCCAAAGACCGAGGCGATATTCCCGCCGTAAATAAAGAGAAATTTTTATTGCGCTTGTGGGGATATAAGCATTTCCAAGGCTGGAACCCTTTGTTTCAATTTTGCTTCGTTGAAGACGGAGCCAAGCACTGTTCCGAACTGACTATTGATGAAATCATCACTCTGATGGCCATCAAGCATCCGTTCATCGTGAACAAAGTCGGGTCCAAACCATGGAAAATCCTTTTTGGGGAAAAAGAGCTGGAAGATGCCCTCGATCTTCTGTGTAGAATGCTCGCCTGGAAGTTTAATTACAAGTGGCAAAAATGTTTTCCAAAGAAAATCACATTAGTCGCCGCAACACTGGCGGCTTGACCTTAAAAAGCTTTGCATGCTGTGCAAAGCTTTTATTTTTCAAAAGCTTTTTTTAAGTTTTCCATGCTCTCCCGCAGGGCGTGCATCTCGTTGCCGAGAGTATTTGCGAGCTCTTCGTCCACCTCGGTCTCCCCCGCCGCCAGGAATTTTTCTCCTTCCATTTTGGAATGCATTATGTCGTTTGCTTTGCTTATCACGCCGTCCAGCGCGGCCTGCTCGGCTTCGGGAAGCTCCGGAAACTGCATCCGCATCCGCAGCGCGCGCTCTCTCAGCTCGTCCACGGCCTGGTGCAGCCCGATCAGGCCGGCCTCGCCCATGCCCCGGTAGCGCTCCGCGGACGGGCCGCGGTAATCTATCCGCTCCAGGCCGGACATTCGCTCCTCGAAATGCCCGAGCATCATGCGGACTATGTCCTTGAGCACCGGCTTTACTTCGTGCTTTTCCCTAGGCGTGAGATTAGGAGATTCGAAACCCATACGTTAATTTTACCACTTCCGCATAATACCGACGCCTGGAAAAATATAAAAAATATGCTAGAGTAGGGAAACTCGGAGACGTGGCTGAGTGGATGAAAAGCAAACTGCTTTGCTTTTCATCCGGTTCCTCGCCCTAGGCGAGGAAAAGGCCGTTGCCGCAAGGCCGGCCTTAGGAGGGCGACTTGTCGAACACCAAGCCACGTCGATGAGCGAAATTTGGAGACGTGGCTGAGTGGTCGAAAGCGCCTCACTGCTAACGAGGTAAGGCCTAAAAACCTTCGACGGTTCGAATCCGTCCGTCTCCGCCATGGGAAAAACAGGTGGCTTCGGCCGCCTGTTTTTATTATTATGGCGGCAGGATAGGGGGATTCGAACGGCGGAGCGCACGAAGTCTGCCGAGAGCACGAGGCAGGCGCGAGCCGGTGCCCAGAGCAAAATTTTTCGACGGAAAAATTTTGACTCGCGGGCGAATCCGTCCGTCTCCGCACTTTAAAGCGCCCACATGGGCGCTTTTTGATTTGTCCGATTTTCCACGCCGGCGGTTGTATTTTCGGCGGGCAGTGCTAAAGTGGTTTCAGAGCATAAGAATAACGTGAGGAAATATTTTTTGTACTTTAAAACCCTGCAGCAATGAGAACAAATCCAAACAGCCCTACGGATGAGGAGCTCATCCGTAATTTCAAATCCGGAGACGACAAATCCTTCGGAATCCTCGTAGAGAGGTATTCCCAAAAGCTCACTGACAACATCTTTTTTCACCTGCCCTCCAGCCTGAGGGACCCGCTACTGATAGAAGACATCCTGCAAGATGTATTCATCAATGCAATGAAGGGCCTAAAGAACCGGCGCTACCTGGAAGCCAAAAAATTTGAAGGGTGGATCTGCACCATATCCTATAATAGGACTATGGACTACGTCCGAATGGCCAAGAAAAAGCAAGTGGTGCCCCTGGTTTGGGAAGACCGGAACAGGAACGAACACGCTTATGATGTTACGGACGGAGAAAACCGGGAGATCGCAATTTGCAGGCAAGAAGATGCACTGCGCTTGAGGGAGAAGTTAGACAGGCTCCGCCCGGAGCAAAGAGAGGTGGTTTATCTCAGGTATTTTAAATCGCTCTCTTTCAAAGAGATCCGGGAAACACTGGGCAGAGAGACTCCTTTAAACACTTATCTGGGCCGGGCCAGGTACGGCCTGATTAACTTGCGAAAGCTGATGAAGGAAGAACTGGAAAAAGAAGAAGAGGCTAAAATTTTAACCCCTTAAGGAAGGGGCGGCGATCAAAGTTTGAAGTTTAAACTTTGATCGCCGTTTTATTTTCTGGTGTGGTATCATTTTCGTATGAATAAACTGCAAATTGCAAAACTGGCGGCGGCGGTGCTCGTGTGCGAACTGGCGGGGTTCGCGGGCTCCGGATTTGTGAGCTCCTCTATGCGCTGGTACGACGGCCTGGCCAAGCCGGGCTTCAATCCGCCGGACTCGGTCTTTGCCCCGGTCTGGACAATCCTATACGCCCTGATGGGCGTGGCGGTGTTTTTAGTATGGCATCGGCACCGGCATTTGCACCGCGCGCTCAATCTGTTTGTAATTCAGCTCGTGCTAAACGTGGCCTGGAACTTTTTCTTCTTCTGGCTGCACCGGCCGGATCTGGCTTTTGCGGAAATCGTCGTCCTATTCCTCACCATACTTTGCACCATGCTCGCTTTTGCGAAAATCTCCCGCCCGGCTATGTGGCTCCTCCTGCCGTACCTCCTGTGGGTCGGCTTTGCGGCATACCTCAACTTTTCCATCTGGCAGCTAAACAAGGACAGCCGCACCATCTTGAACCCTTTTGACACGGCGCTCGCCGCCCCTGCGAACGGGGGCTTAAAAATTTCCTAAACTTTTATCCGGAGCACCCGCAAAGCGGAGAGGATGACCAAGACGTCGATCACTTCCTGGAGAAGCGCGCCGGGCAGGGGCGCGATGTAGCCGAACGCCGCGAAAATCATCGCCGCGATGGAAAGCCCGATGCCGATCCAGATGCCCTGCCGGGCGATTCCGATGGTACGGCGGGCAATCTCATAAATATCCGCGATGCGGCGGATGGAAGAATGAATAATTACCATATCCGCCGCGCCGGAAGTGGCGGTGTCGCCGTGGCTGGCCATGGCTATCCCGACGTCCGCGCGGGCCAGGGCCGGCGCGTCGTTCACGCCGTCGCCCACCATCGCCACCGGGCCGTGCTTTGCCTGCGCTTCGCCCACGATGCGCACCTTGTCCTCCGGCTGGCAGTCCGCGTACACCGTGCCGATGCCGACCGAGTCCGCGATGCGCCGGGCTACTGCCATATGGTCGCCGGTGATCATCGAGCAATCCAGATTGTGCTCCGAAGAAAGCCGGCGGAAAATGCCCTCGGCATCTTTGCGGACCGTATCCGAAAATACCACTGCCCCCAAGACTGCCCCGCCCCGGGCGAGGTATACGCTCATTTTGCCCTCGGCCTGATGTTTTTTATGCTCCTCCTCGAGCTCGGAGCCAACGCCGGTGCCATGCAATTTCAAAAAGTCCAGTTTGCCCAGAAGGCAACGTTCGCCCGCAATCACGCCCTCCACGCCTTCGCCAAAAAATTCCCGAAAGCCATCTACCCGCGGCAGGTCCAGGCGCCCGCGCGCGGCCTCGGCCACGATCGCGCGGGCCAAAATATGGGAAGAGCCGCGATCCAGCGCAGCGGCCAAGCGCAATACTTCCGCCGGAGAATAATTTTGAGTCTCAATTTTTTCAATCATCGGCACGCCGAGGGTGATGGTGCCGGTCTTGTCAAAAAATATAGTGCGCACCCGCGAAAGCGCTTCCAGCGCGCCGGACTGCTTTACGATGACGCCGCTCTTGGCCGCCCGGCTCATGCCGGAGATGATGGCGATCGGGGTCGCAAGGATAAGCGGGCACGGCGTCGCGACGACGAGCACGGCCAAGACCCGCACCGGGTCTCGGAACACTAGCCAGGCCAGAGCAGAAAGCCCGAAAGTTACCAGCGTGAAAAATACCGCGTAACGGTCGGCCATCCTCACCATGGGCGCCTTGGATTCCTCGGCCTCGCGCACCAGGTCCACTATTTTCGCGTAGCGGCTCTCCCGAGCCGGTTTGGTAGCGCGGATGAGGATGCTGCCGGTCGTGTTCTCCGTGCCGGAAGAGA
>DASZPN010000058.1:0-3259 GCA_035549995.1 Minisyncoccota bacterium | reverse complement strand
CGGTCCGGAGGCCCAGGCGGGCCGCCGACACGGCGGCGTTAGCGGCGTTGCCGACCGCGTTTACTACGTCCACTTCTTCGTAAGGGATCTTGTCCGCGTAAGGCAGGCAGATCTTGTAATCCTCGTGGTCAGCCACTCCGCGCACGTCCACCCGGTCCGCGTCGGTGAGTTTGATAAATGCATCGATGACAGTGTCCCCGATAGCCAGAAAATCCATTTTTCTCATATGCTATTATTATATCACAAGCTCGAATATGCATAAAAATATTTTATTGACAGCGGTGCTGGTTGCCCTTATAGTGTCCGGAGTCGCGGCGGCCTGGTTTTTGCGGAAAGACAAGCGCGAGCCCGCGCCCGGCGACGATTTCGAAATTCTGGAATAAAAATATGTTTAAAAATTTTTTAATGAAAAAGATGCTCAAGGCTAACGGCATTCCGGAGGAGCAGGCGGAGCAAATGCTCGCTATCATCGGCAAGAATCCGGCGCTTTTCGGCAAAATAGCGGAGGAAGTTCAGGAAAAAGTAAAAGCCGGCGCGGATCAGATGTCTGCCAGTATGGAGGTGATGAAAAAGTACGAGGAGGAGCTCAAAAAACTCCGATGAGCTCCAAGCTCTCTGTCGGTATCGTAGGTCTGCCGAACGTGGGGAAGTCCACGCTCTTCAACGCGCTCACCAAAAAGAGCGTGCCGGCGGAAAATTACCCGTTTTGCACCATAGACCCGTCCGTTGGCATCGTGCCCGTACCGGATGAGCGGCTGGAAAAACTTTCCGCGCTCTCCAAATCCAAAAAAACTATTCCGGCGGTAGTGGAATTCGTAGACATCGCCGGCCTGGTCAAGGGCGCATCCCGGGGCGAAGGCCTTGGCAATAAATTTCTCTCCAACATAAAAGAAGTGGATGCGATTCTGCACGTCGTCCGCGTTTTCCAGGACCCCTCGGTAATCCACGTGGACAACAAAGTTGATCCAAGAAGTGATATAGAGGTGATAAACCTAGAACTCGCGCTGGCGGACTTCGAAACCGTTCAAAAACGGCTGGCCGGTCTTGCGAAAGACGTGAAAAAAGGAGACAAGGAAGCGCTGGCGGAAGAAATGATTTTAAAAAAAATTTACTCTGTGCTCGAGGCGGGCAAGCTCGCCAGCGCGGCTGGTCTCGGCGAAGATGAGAAGTTCCTGATAAAATCCCTGAATCTCCTCACGCTGAAGCCGATGCTTTACGCGCTGAATGTCTCCGAAGCGAATGAAAATGCTGAGGTTGCTGTGCCGGGGATGTTTGTAAAAATTGATCCAGTTTTTGAAAAGGGCTTTGACGAACTCATAAAAAAAAGCTACGAACTTCTCGGCCTGGAAACATTTTTCACCACCGGCGAGGACGAAACCCGCGCCTGGACGATCAAAATAGGAAGCACTGCGCCCGTAGCCGGCGCCGCCATCCACAATGATTTCAAAGACAAATTCATCCGGGCGGAAGTTATAGCCTGTGATAAATTGCTGGAGGCCGGTTCTTATGCCAAGGCCCGCGAAAAAGGCTGGCTCCGCACGGAAGGCAAGGAGTACATTGTGCAGGATGGGGACGTCGTAGAATTTTTAATATAAATGAAAGACCAGATAAAAATTTTCATATCCGAATCATGGGCCGACTATGAACTCCTGGACACCGGCGGGGGAGAAAAGCTGGAACGGCTGGGTAAATATACTTTTGTCCGGCCATATGAAGACGCCGTCTGGGATAAGACTTTGGGCGCAGACAAGTGGCGTCCGGACGCCAGATTTATCACCTCGCGTGAAGGTAGCAAGGCGGGATGGAGATTCGCAAATAAAATTCCAGAAGGCTTTGTGCTCGAGCGCACCGGCATAAAGTGGAAAGCCAGCCCTACGCCTTTTCGGCATTTCGGATTTTTCCCGGAGCAGGCGAGCCACTGGGACTTTATCGAAAGTAAAATTAAAAATGCCGGCCGGCCCATTAAGTTCCTAAACCTATTCGGCTATACCGGCATTGCTAGTCTGTATGCCTTACGCGCCGGCGCGGAGGTGACCCACGTGGACGCTTCCCGGCAATCGCTCACTTGGGCGAAAGAAAATCAAAAACTGAATCCTCGGCTTGTCGAAGGAATGCGAATCATCGCGGAAGACGCCCTCAAATTTTTGGAGCGGGAAAGCAAGAGGGGCAACAGATACGATGCGATAATTATGGATCCGCCCAAATTCGGCCGCGGTCCCAAAGGCGAGATTTGGAAGCTGGAAGAGAAACTTCCGAAGCTTCTCGCAGAGGCCCGCAATGTCCTCTCCGACCAGCCCCTTTTCTTGATTTTAAATTCCTACGCCGTGAATTCTTCTTCGCTTTCGCTCGGCTATGCACTCGAGGAAGCGATGAAGGCTCGGGGCGGCAAAACCGAGGCAGGTGAGCTTTGCCTAAAGGAAAGTTCCACCGGCCGGGCCATACCGATCGCGAACGCGGCAATTTGGAGCGCTTAGATTTTACAACTACTTGTCTTCTTCCTGGATGTCTTCCACGTCCTCTTGAATCTCATCAATGTCTTTTTGAATTTCATCCACGTCCTCCTGAATCTCATCAATGTCGCCGGAGACTTCTTCCAGCTCGGCGCTGTGCCGGTTTACGGTCATCTGGATGAAAATGGATAGGTATATAGCCTCGAGCGACACAACAGTTGTGAGTATTAGAAGGATGTCATTGGGAGACACTCCGAAAAAGCGCAAGCCAAAAATTACGATGAAAAATATCGTATGGACTATGATGGAGCTGGGCGACCCTATCCAGGTGGTTATTTTTTTGGATAAATCTTCAAACTTTTTGCGCATATAATCTGTGTCTTAATTTATTTCCCATATATGATATATTAGTCGATATGGAAACACAAACAAATGTGTCTAAAAATAAGCTCTCCGCGTCGTTTTTCTTCCTATCTCTCGGCCTCATTATCACCCTCATTACCAGCGTGACTTCCTGGCTGACGCTGTTTTTTCAAACCTTGGACAACAAATTCCCGGATGTTTTGAATGCGAATTACCAGTACGGTTACCAAACTTACAATTTCGAAGGTATGCGTATGGCGCTCGCCACGCTCATAATTTTCTTTCCGATATTTCTGATAGTTTCTTATTATTGGAAGAAAAAGGACAACATCGGCCTTCTTGGCGCGGATGCCGTGCTCAAGAAGTGGCTCATCTATATCATACTCTTCGTCTCCTCGCTGGTGGCAGTGATTGACTTGGTCACTCTGGTAAGATATTTCGTTTCG
>DASZPN010000057.1:0-10645 GCA_035549995.1 Minisyncoccota bacterium | reverse complement strand
ATGGGAGTGGATTGGAAAAATAAACCCAATTACTCGCGGGACCGCCTGCCAAAAATGAAGGTGGTTTACAACAGCCGGAATCATAAATATTCTTCGAGCTCCTTGCGAAAAAGAATAGCCAAGGCCGAATCAATGGCCGGGAAAAAGATAAAAAGCTGAACAAGCAATCCAGCCAGGATTCCGAAAACAAGGCCGGTAAAAACGAAAAAACCACCCCGAAGGGTGGTTTTTTCTGACTTAGACCGTCAACTAGCTTCTCAAAAGAGTCGTTAGTTGATGAACTGGTAACCAGTCTGAGAGTCGTCTGACAGGTTAGCCTGGTAGCTCTGGATATCGGCTGCGCCGCTTGCAGAGTTAGAGGTTACAGTGTCAGTCGTGTACTCGATGTTAGACAGATAAGCTTGTATCTGCTTGGCATCCGTCGCGTTGATACCAGATACCGTGATGGTAAACGATTCCGTATTACCACTCGGGATTACGTAGAACTCCTGGCCGCTATATGGAGAACTCGTGTATCCCGTACCGCCAGTTACAGAATCAGCACCGGAAGTGGTGGAGACTGTACCAGAGAGCGAAGTAAGGGCAGTGCCAGAGTTATCCATGGCGTAGATCGTTTCCAAAGCACCAGTGCCAGTGGAAACAACATCACCAGCATCCTTGTTGATGTACACATCGTTGTCACCAAAGGCGGTCACATCGACTTTCCAAGTAAAGGTTGCGCTGTCCTGATCACCAGCAGTGGTGACAGGGCCATCTACCGCGGTTATGACGTTGGTAGCAGACTTGACGTTGATGGCAATACCGTTGCCGGCAAATGTCATCGTCTCGGCATCCGCAGTACCGTTTACAGTACCGACAGAGTCGCCGGAATCAGCATCTTCCACATCGGAAGAAGCGAGGTCGGCAGAAGCCTGCAGAGTTACGCCGTTGTCATAAGCGAGGCTGTCCTGAGAACCGATCTTGACTTTCACGGTTACGAGCACGCTCGAGCCGGCATTCACGACCTGATCATCATCTTCGATATCAGAGAAGTGGAAAGTCTGGCTGGTAGCAGAAGTGCTGTCCGGTGTGTCATCGGTAGTATAAGTCGTACCGTTGATAACCAAGTAGACATCGGTTACGAAGTCACCGACATCCGGGCTACCGGTACCAGCTGCGGTAAGGGTAACCGGGAAGTCATCAATCTTGACATCGCCACCGTCAGTATCGGCCTTCGCCTTGAAGACTGCGATAGTCTGAGTGGTGGAGCTGTTGCTGTTGACCTGAAGGGTCGTAGCATCCGGGCTGCTGGAATCCTCAGACACGGTGAATCCGGACTGAGCACCAGACTGCTGGACAGAGAAGCTGGCAACGTCAGAAGTGGTGACAAAAGTGTCAACACCGGCGCCGTCAGTAAATCGGAGGCCGTCAGTAGGTATACCCACATCCCAGTTATCAGTGTTATCAGAACCATTTACACCGGAAGCCACATCAACCGCTACCCAGAGGTCGTTGTTGTTCGTGCCCTCTTTGTAGATCTTGTTGACGTTGTTCAAGCGAATGCTGTAGGCCTTATAGGTGCTGTTGCTGTTGATGTCACTAGCGTCATCCCAAGTGCTCTGATCGGTAGCATCCATGCTAGCAAGCACAGTACTGCCGTCCATCAAGTAAACCTTGTCGAAAGTTCTCCAAGGCTTGGACTCGACGCCGGAAGTACTGCCATCGTTAAGCTGGAAGGTAACATCCGCGCGAACGAGCTGAGCATCAGCATCCTTCACATCGAATTGTACATCCGCAACGTTTGCCTTGGTCTGACCCTCATCGAGAGTGTCATCGTCAGCATCACGAACGGTTACGCCGCTGATGGAAGTCTCACCGCCGGAAAGCGTTCCGCCGGTAGAACTACCTGAGCAGGACGCACCAGTGGTCGAGCTGTACATATAGCCAGGCATACAACCAGGCACAGTAGAACCCGCGCAAGACTGACCAGTGGTAGAGCTATACATAGCTCCTGCAGTACAACCCGGAACAGTGGAGGAACCTCCGCTGCTCATAGCAGTACCTGCGAGAGCCGCACCAGTAGCCGGACCAGCTATACCGTCAGCAGTCAGACCTTTTGCAGTCTGGAAAGCCATAACGGCCGCCTTGGTCTTGGTACCAAAGAATGTTGATTCCATTCCCGGAGAACCGGCGCCAGAAGTAGAAACAGTGTAACCCGCGCCGTTCAAAGCCTGTTGAAGAGCCATGACGTTAGCGCCGGTAGAACCCTGCTTCAAAACGACACCCGGATAAGTGTAAGCGCTCGCATAGTTGGCCAAAGCCACACCTGCGAGAATCGCCAACCCGAGAATGAGTTTTGATTTGAATAATTTACTCATAATATTATTTCTAATTGCTTCTTGTCCTCATTCCTTCCGGACGAGTCCGGAAAAAATTTCGGGGAAGCTATACGCCATTAATTAGTTTCGACAAAACTAAAAGCGTATTTTTCTATCACTCACCCTCACCCCCGCCATAATTACTAATAGAGCAAGGAAAAGAATGAATGAACAGATACTCTTAAAACTGAAAACTCAAACAATCCAAATCCTGCGAAAGAACTTTCGCGGGATTTTTCTTATTCGGTTTTCAATGACCTTTCTTCATTCCGCCTCACATATAGATTTCGACAAATCCATATAAAGCGGAGCGCGCTTTACAAAACCTCTGCATCCTGTGCCCGAAAATTAACCCAGGCAAGATACGCACGGATAAAGCACGAGAACATTATAATACAAGCACAATATGTGCAGCAAGTATTATGTGGATAACTTACCCTTATTTTTGTTCCTTAAAATAAGGGTCGAGAGGGATTTCCTCTCGTGCGGCCATACTCTCATATTTTTAGCCCGAAAGCAAGCGCAGAGCACCCCTATATTTATACGAATCAGAGCTTGAAAAGTGACGGATACAGCATTATCGGACACAAATATGCGAGTTGGCGAACGCGTGTGTCCTTTAGGCCAGGAAGTACTTGCTCCATCTCTTCTCGCCGGTTTTCTTGAGCAAGTTGTCCTTGAGCATCGAAAGCAGTTCTCTCTGCAGAGTCTTCTCGCTGCAATTCGCTAATACGCTTTGCGAGTTCAAAGAAAGCTCTTTGGCTTTGGTGCGTATCTCGGTTATGGTAGCTTCTTTTTTATCGCTGACTATTTTTAAAATTTCATTCCGGCGCTGCTGCTTCAATAAATCAAAATTATCCCTCGGGTGATCCTTTTCCGCGTGCGCCTCTGCTCCGACCGATATCTTATCGGACAATGCTTTTAGCAATGTGCTCCCCTTCTGTACTCCCAAGCGGGTACTTTGTCCTTGATAATTTGAGAGCTCTGTCTTTCGGACAATATTCGGGCGAATATCGGACTCGGCCGGAGCGGATATCATCTTTTCCAGCCAGGCGGACTCGCCCACGCCCATAGACTCTTCTATAGATTGCTTTGCAGAGACAAATTCTTTTTTTAAGATGCCGGCATTCATTCCGGATATCATCCCAACTGTGGCGGCGATGTCCAAAAAGGAGAGTATTTCGGAAATTTTCATTCCCGCCCGGGCCGGGGATTGATAAGCGGAAGATATGACTTCGGTGCCCAAAAGGCGAAGCTTTGCCTTTAACGGCTCCTCCCTGTCCATTATATCGGTCACCATAAAAAGCGCAGTTACAAGCTTATTTAGCCTTCCCAGGAACGCGGATTTTGAGCTGTCCTTTAGCATAGGATTAGATTCCGAAGATGAGTCCTTTAGATTTTTTTCATCCCCTGTCATGGTGTCCATTATTACATAAAGGACAATAAAAGTCAAGTTATCAAAGACAGCCTATTATTTAAAGCATATTTTTGGGGAAAAGTAATAAAAGTGATAAAATATGCCTATGTCAAAGAAGAAAAAGCAGAAAGAAAAGGGAAAGCCCGCCCGGACGGAAGAGAAATCATCTAAAAAACTAAAAACGGAAACCGCGCACGGCATATGGGCCATAGTTTTCTTTATGCTGGCACTCTTCCTATTTATGGCCTCCTTCAACTGGGCCGGCCCGGCGGGGCAAATAGTTTATAAAATTCTGCATTACCTCCTCGGCGTAGGGTACGGCCTCCTGCCCTGCCTCTTCATACTCCTCGGCTACTCTTTCGTAAAATCCGGCAGCCCGAACGTGGGCTGGACCAGAACCATCAGCTCGATACTGTTCCTCTTGTCCGCGCTCGGCATCGTGGACGTCGTCGCGGGGACTACCGAAGCCTATGCAAATACCCACGCCGGCGGGCTCCTCGGAGAGGTGCTGGCCGTGCCGTTTGTCGCGCTCTTTGATGTCTATGCCAGCATATTCTTTTTGGGAGCGATACTCATCATCTCCTTGCTGATAATGTTCGACGCAAAGCCGATGCTCTGGCCGTTCTTGAAAAAATTCTGGAATTTCCTGCGGGGCAAAAAGGAAGCCAAGGTGACCGGCTCGGATTACACGGAAGACGAAGAAGAGGAAGAGGATAAACAAAAAAAGGAGCCGGAAGATGAGGAGGATGAGGAAGAAGAATATATACCGCCCGCGAAGGAAACATCGATGCCGGCCAAGAAAGAAGAGGAAGAAGAAATGCCTATCAAGAAAAGAAAGCACCTCATGACTTCGGCTTACGTCCCTCCCCCGATGTCGCTCTTGGAAGAAGACCAGGGCAAGCCAAACACCGGCGACATCAAAGCGAATGCAAACATCATCAAGCGCACCCTGGCAAACTTTGGCATCGAGGTGGAGATGGACGAGATTACCGTCGGCCCCACCGTCACCCGCTACGCGCTCAAGCCCGCGGAAGGCGTGAAGCTCTCGCGCATAGTGGGCCTGCAAAATGATCTGGCGCTGGCGCTGGCCGCTCACCCCATACGCATCGAGGCCCCGATCCCGGGAAAATCCCTGGTGGGAATCGAGATTCCAAACAAATCCAAGTCCATCGTGGGCTTGGCCACCCTCCTCTCGGATGAAAAGTTCCAGAATTCTTCCAAGCCTCTCACGGTCGCCCTCGGCCGCGGCCTGTCCGGGCGCGCGGTCTTCGGCAATTTGGCGAAAATGCCCCACGTGCTCGTGGCCGGCACTACCGGCAGCGGCAAATCCGTGACCATCCACTCTATGATCACTTCCCTCCTCTACCGAAACGGCCCGGACGACCTGAAATTCATAATGGTGGACCCCAAACGCGTGGAGCTGACCTTGTACAACAAGATTCCGCACCTCTTGACCCCGGTCATCACCGACCCGAAGAAAACCATTCTGGCCCTCAAGTGGGCAGCAAAGGAAATGGACCGGCGCTACGATGTACTCGAGGCTGAATCCGTGCGAGACGTGGAGTCTTATCACGAGAATATCTACGGCAAAAAGAGCAAGAAGAGCGACGGGGAGGATTCCGAAGCCGAAAGAATGCCTTATATCGTCATCATAATAGACGAGCTCGCGGATATAATGACCTCTTATCCCCGGGAACTCGAGTCCGCCATAGTGCGCCTGGCCCAGATGTCCCGCGCGGTCGGCATACACTTGATTCTTTCCACCCAGCGCCCGGAGGTGAACGTGATAACCGGCCTCATCAAGGCAAACATCCCCGCCCGCGTGGCGCTCAAGGTGTCTTCCCAGGTGGATTCCCGCACCATTCTGGATGCCGGAGGAGCCGAAAAACTCCTGGGCGCCGGCGATATGCTGTACTCTTCGGGCGAATCCCAGCCGGAGCGCCTGCAGTCGGCATTTATTTCCGAAGGCGAGGTAAAGAAAGTGGTGAAATACCTGTCAGATGCTTACAAGGATGAAGTAGGCGAGGAAATTTCCATCAGCGAAGGCTCTATTTCCCCGGATAAGAGCATTTTTGAAAGCGCCCTTGATGACGAAGCAAGTGAAGACGATGACGAGATGTACGAAGAAGCACGGGCGGTGGTCATCGAGGCCGGCAAGGCTTCCACCTCGTACCTGCAGCGCAAACTCAAACTCGGCTATGCCAGAGCCGCGCGCCTGATGGACAAGCTGGAAGAGCGCGGAGTGATCGGCCCGGGCGAAGGCGCCAAGCCGCGGGAAGTACTGGAAAAAATAACCCGCGATGAATCCGGCGACAACATCGTACAGTGATGAGGCGGGATGCTAAAAAAATAATTAAAGCGGCGGGACTCGGACTGTTCTTCGCCCTTATACTCCTCTATGCGTTCTTTCGATCCAAGGACCTGATCTTTGGGGTGCAGATACGCGGGGTGAATCTGGCGGACGGGTCCACCGTGACCAGCCAGGTGCTGAATATTACGGGCAATGCCCGCAACGCCATTGAGCTCACTTTGAACGGACGGGAGATTTCCATCGACCAAGCCGGCGACTTTGGCGAGAGCCTTGCCCTCCTGCCGGGATATAATATAATCAGCATACGAGCCAGGGATAAATTCGGGCACGTGGACGAGAAAAATTACAAACTAATTTACAAAACGCAATGAACAAGAAAAAAACCGGTGCCACGAATAATAATCCAGCCAAAGACGCGAAAGACAACAAGAGCGCCCTGGAAAATACTTTGAAAGAGCTGCAGACCAGATTCGGCGAGGGCTCTATAATGAAGCTCGGCGATGCGCCCAAGGTCAACGTGGACGTAATTTCGACCGGTTCCATAGGATTGGATATGGCGCTCGGCATCGGCGGAGTGCCGCGCGGCCGCATCATCGAGATATTCGGACCGGAGTCCTCCGGCAAGACTACTCTGGCGCTTCACATCGTGGCCGAGGCTCAAAAGAAAGGCGGCGTCTGCGCGTTTATAGACGCCGAGCACGCCATGGATCCCGTCTATGCCAAGAATCTGGGCGTGAAGACGGATGAACTCCTGATTTCCCAGCCGGATACCGGCGAACAGGCGCTCGACATAACCGAGTCCCTGGTTCGCTCCGGAAAAATAGACGTGGTGGTGGTGGATTCCGTGGCGGCGCTCACTCCCCAGGCAGAGATAGAGGGCGATATGGGCGCCCAGCATGTGGGCCGCCAGGCCCGGCTGATGAGCCAGGCTCTGCGCAAGCTCACCGCCATCGTGGCGAAGTCCAAGACGGTGGTAATTTTCATAAACCAGATCCGGATGCAGATCGGCGTGATGTTCGGCAATCCGGAAACTACTCCGGGCGGCAAGGCGCTCAAGTTTTACACCAGCGTGCGCCTGGATATCCGCCGCATCGCCCAGATAAAAAAGGGCGACGAAGTGGTGGGCGGAAGAACCCGGGTCAAAGTTGTGAAGAACAAAGTGGCCGCGCCCTTTAAGCAGACGGAATTCGACGTCATTTACGGCGAGGGCATCTCCCACGAAGGCGAACTTATGGCGCTCGGCGAAAAGATCGGCATCGTTGAAAAGTCCGGCGCGTCGTATTCATATAAAAACAAAGACGGCGAAAAAATCAGTATGGGCCGCGGCTACGACGCCACCCGCACTTGGCTAAAAGAGAACCCCAAAGTGGCCAGGGATATAGAAAAGGAAATCCGGGCCCGCTTTGGCGAGATACAGACCGGCGGCAGCTCGGGAGAATAAATTTCCACAAAAAAAGCTCCGTCGAAAGTCGGAGCTTTTTAATTATGTAAGAATCTCACTTACGCAGAACTAATCTGATATGTAAAAGCATAATAACAGCGCCCAGTGCCCAGGATGAAAATAGGCTAAGAAGTAGATTCACTGAGTGGGCCATTTTTAAATAGCCACAAAAAGAAGGGAAAATAATGATTGCTAAGATAATTGATGCATTGTTCAGAAATCTGCTTTCGCATTTTTCAAGGGCTTTTTTTATGGATTCCAGAATAGTGGGGACGAAGAGCCCGAAAGCGATGGCTGTGATAGCCCAGAGAGGAATTTCCGAATTCTTAAAAACTATTTTATATCCGGCCAAGCAGAGATAGCTCAGCGTAATGAATGTTGCCAACAATATGGCAAGGATTTCTTTTCGCGTTTTCATAACCGTTGTTTTTTTATTTTGATTTAATTTTTCAAAAGAACTATCTTTAGATACTATTATCTTTGAGGAAATTGTCAAATAAATTTACTTGAAAAATTTATCGCAATAAGATAATATGCCCTGATATGTTGCAATATAACGAAATTCGCGAGAAAAAAATAATAATTCATAACGACGAGCCCTGCGAAGTGGTAGAGAGCCACGTGGCCCGCACCCAGCAGAGGAAACCGCAAAACCAGGTCAAGCTGAGAAGCCTGATTTCCGGCAAGACTTTCGCCGCCACCTTTCACGTGTCCGACACGGCGGACGAGGCCGAGCTGGAGAAGCGTGAGGTAAAATTCCTGTATCATAATCGGGGTGAGTACTGGTTCTGCGACCCGAATAATCCCAAGGACCGCTTTATGCTGGATGCCGGCCTCCTGGGTGATTCCGCAAAATTCCTGAAAGCAAATGAGAACGTCACCGCCCTGGTCTGGGACAACGACGATGAAAAGAAAACTATCGGCCTTTCTCTCCCCATCAAAATGGAATTCAAGGTAAAGGAGGCCGCACCGGCCGTAAAGGGCGACACCGCCAAGGGCGGCAGCAAAATTGTTACTCTTGAGAATGGCACTACCCTCTCCGTGCCGATGTTCGTCCAGGAAGGCGACGTCCTGCGGGTCAACACCGAAACCGGCGAATACGTGGAGCGGGCTTCCTAAAGCGAAACTCCAAGCTCGCCGAAGAGTGAAAATAGCTAAATAAAAAACCGCCCTAGGGCGGTTTTTTATTTATTCACGTAAGGCAGAAGGCCCATAAAGCGGGCGTATTTGACCGCCTTCTCCAGCTGGCGCTGGTTCTTGGAAGTGACTCCGGTGCGGCGATGGTTCAGAATCTTGCCGTTGGGATTGATGAATTTCTTCAGAATCTCCACATCCTTGTAGTCGATGTATTTTATATTGTTGGCTGAAAAATAATCTTGTTTCATATTTTTTTATTAAAAAGGTATATCCTCAGGGTTAATATCTTCTTCCGGGTACTCGATGGAATCCACATCCTCGCTCGGCGCTTCCGCTGCAGCTTTGTCTCCGGCCGGAGCGGAACCTCCGCCCTGCTTGGCTCCAAACTGCACGCGGTCCGCAATGATTTCCGTGCGATACTTTTTCTCGCCGGTATTTTTATCATCCCAGCTCCTGGTCTCGATGCGGCCCTCAATCATAACCTGCTGGCCTTTCTTTAAATATTGCGCGCAAGTCTCGCCCTGGCGGCCCCAGACTACGATGTTGTGATAGTTGGTGGCTTCCTGGCGGGCGCCGGCCTTGTCTTTCCAGACGCGGTTGGTGGCCACGCCGAACTTGCAGACTTTGTTGCCGGAAGCGATGGCAGTCAGTTCCGGATCGCGGGTGAGATTACCTATGATGATGGCTTTGTTGAGATACATATTATTATGCTACGAGGGCTTCGATTTCCTTGTCGATTTCCTCCTTGTTTATCTCGCCGGCGGGTTCGTGATCCTCGTGCCGAGGTGCCGCCGGGCGGCGGCGCATGCCCTCGCGATGAGTAAAGCGCTTGGCGGCGATGGTATTTTCCCGCACGGTTTTAATCATAATAAAGCGGATGATGTTCGGGTCTAGCTCCAGCTTTTTCTTCAAATCCGCGACTTTTTCCGGATCGGTCTCGAATTTCACCCAGCCGAAGTATGCACTGGAGAACTTGCTCTTTTTATTCTTCCAGACCTTTTCCATGGAATACGCAAGCGGAATCATCTTTGGGGCGTCATCCGCAATAATGCGGCCGCCGGCCGAAGAAACCATCTCTTTCAGATTGCCATAAGCTGCGGGCAAGTCCTCTTCGGAGATGTCCGGCACCAGCAAATAGCCCACTTCGTATATTCGGGCCTCATTAGAGGAAGATTCCTCTTCGACTATGTTGTTTTCGGCCTTTACGGCCTCGTCTGACATAAAACCGATATTAGCAGAAGGGCCTTAAAATGTAAACCCCGCAACATATGGATAATATTTTGATGCGGGGTAAACCTCCTATATCCCGAAGACTCTCTCGGCGTTTTTTATGACCGCCCAGGCCACTTCGTCCTCCGGCAGGCCTTTGACCGCCGCAATTTTTTTGACCACTTCCCGCACATACGAAGGCTCGTTTCGCTTCCCGCGATAGGGCGCCGGGGTTACGTACGGCGAATCCGTCTCAGTCATTATCATATCGAGCGGAGTTTCTTTGATTACTTTATCATAGGCATCGGTAAAGGTGATCACGCCGGTGAAAGAAAGAGTGAAGCCGAAATCCAAGAATTGCTTTGCCACCGACGCATTGCCGGCGAAAAAATGCACGTCCCCGCGAACCTTGGCGTGCTCCTTCAGAATTTCCAAGGCATCCAGGTACGCATCGTGCGTCCTGTCTTCGGGGTTGTTCCGGATGTGGAGCATCAGGGGCTTGCTGAATTCGTTCGCGAGTTCGATTTGTTCTATAAAAGCTTTTTTTTGTTTTTCTATGGATTCCGCATCCATCCGGTAATAATCCAGGCCGCACTCGCCGATGCCGACGACTTTGGGATTTCGGAGAAGCTCGCGGTATTTTTCCTTGTCAAAAACTTCTCCGCGCGAAGTAAATTCTGCTCCGCCAACACCCAGCTCCTTCTCGTCGTGAAAAGATGCGCCGGTGTGAATGGGGTGAAGGCCAATGATCGCATATACCCCCTGGTCATACT
>DASZPN010000056.1:0-2332 GCA_035549995.1 Minisyncoccota bacterium | reverse complement strand
AAAAACCCCGCCATGGCGGGGTTTTTGTTCATTATATTCCTTTCAAATCTTCCATCGCCTCGTCCACGGTCTTCATAGTGGGGCCGGGGGCTCGGTGCTCCTCGTGCTCGGGGCGCATACCGCCTTCCGGCTCGTTTATCTTCAGGTTCACCCGGGCGTTGTTCTTCATGCCGATGATGCGGAGAAGCGTCCTGATGGCTTTGGCGGTGTTGCCCTGCCGGCCGATGATTTTGCCCATATCGGCGGGGTTGACGGTGAGAGTTATTAATACGCCCATCTCGTCCACCGAGCGGTCGATCTTTACGTCATTGGGATTATCGACCAGAGCTTTGACCACGTATTCCAGGAATTCCTTGTCTGTCTCTTGCATATCTTTTCTGAATAAATATTACTTTGTAAATTAGCAGTTTTCCGACTTGTACTGCGTACTCTAATTATAGAAAATTATTTCTTGGCTTTCAACTCTTTCCTGGCCTGGGTAGGCTTCTTTCTAGAAAGTACATTTACTTTCTTGCCCTGAATGACTTTTTCCGCCACCATAAAATTGTGAAGCGTATCGGAGAGCTTGGCGCCTTTGCCCACCCAGTATTGGATGCGCTCGGCCTTCCAGCTCTTTTCTTTGGTCTTGGGATTATAAGTACCGACAATCTCCAGGAACTTTCCGCTCTTGGTGGAGTTCTTGGAATCGGTCAAAACCGCCCGGAAGGACGGGTCGTTCTTTCTGCCGATTCTCTGCAATCTGATTTTTAGCATTCTGCGATTCTAGCATAAAAAATAAGTAATGCAAACAGCCGGATAAAGTAAAACACCGTTCGAGCCTAAGCTCAAACGGTGTCAATTTTTTTGCCAAGAAGAACTATTATAACCAATATGGCCACGACCCACCGAAGGGAGCACTTGTCATAAGGCTACCCTCTATTGTAGATCCACCAGACAAGAAGAAAGGAAAACCTCTTCTTGAACGACGATTACCTTTATCCTTCTCCTGATACTTTTGGCGCTTAGTATCATCGCTCAACAACACGTTGCCATCCTTGTCGCTTACGACCAAATTTCCTGTCTGCAATTTGTTGCCCTTAAGGCTGGAAACCTGGGTAACATTGTTTCCATTGGGTAGCTGCATGTTCATTATCTGGGTAGTTGCACTACCCAGGGTCGTATTGACCCCGTTGTTCATTGCCCGATTCCCTAAGGAATCGGCTACGAAAGTGACATTGCGACGTGTCCCTATTAGCCCATGGGACTCCGTTCTGTAATCTTTGTCGTAGTTATTATTCTGCTGGACATCATCTTTTTTCCCCTGATCAGAATTGATACCCATTGTCCAATGGGCTGGAGACAAATAATATTCGTACCCCAGATAATCGTCTTTAGAGGTACCGGAAACAGAATAAATTTCTTTATCTGATTTGTCTGTTACAGTGATGGACCAAGCGGTACGCTGATCATTTACATAGGTTTCCGTACCTATGACCTTGTTACCATTTACAATGGTAGTCTTCTTTTTGGTTTGCCCAAAAGAAGCGGTTGTGAGGCATATGGCTGCTGCCAAGATAAATAACTTTTTCATAAATAAAACGTTTTATTTTTTCAATGCGCAATATTGCGCCAAAACATGTTTTCTTAAGCATAGTATAGCATATTTTGACCCCTTTGTCAATCTTTATTTCGTGCTATATTTAAAGGGTGAGAAGGCCTAAAAATAAGGGTGGAAAACCCCCCTCCCCTAGATCTCTGGAAGGGGTTATTTCGGTTTCCTCCAAGGGCACCGGCTATGTGAAATTGGAGGGTTTTAAGGAAGACCCGGAGATAGACTACCGGCACTTGAATACCGCCCTCCATGGCGACCTGGTCCGAATAGTGCTCCACCCCAAACGCGCGGGCTACCGGCAGACGGCGGAAGTAGCGCAAATACTCGCCCGGGCAAAGCCCGGCTTCTCCGGCGTGCTCGAGGAAGAGAACGGCATTTTTTCCGTCCGTCCGGACGACGGCAAGATGTATGTAAACATTTTCATTCCGGCGGAAAAATTGGCGGGCGCAAAGCCAGGACAGAAAGTTTTCGCGGAGATAATCTCCTGGAAAGATTCTGGCAAGCCCCCGGAGGGAAAAATTACCAAAGTCTTCGGCCGGCCCGGCTCAAACGATGCCGAGATGCTCGCGATAGCGATGGAAAAAGGATTCGAAGAAGCGCCTTCGGCTAGAGCAGAAAACGAGGCGGACAAAATTCGCGCGAAAGGCATAACCGAGGCGGACCTCTCCGGCCGGCGGGATTTCCGCGAGATACTCACTTTTACCATCGACCCGGCCGACGCCAAGGATTTTGACGATGCTA
>DASZPN010000055.1:0-13958 GCA_035549995.1 Minisyncoccota bacterium | reverse complement strand
AACCCGCGATTATTACCTTTGGGTTCGGCACGTCCTGAATCATCTTGGATTCGTCGCTGCGGAGCGTGGAGTGCAGGCCCGGAAAATCAAATATATATTTTTCGTGCACCATCGCGCGCTGCGCTGTTTCGTTGAAGTAGTTCTTGAATTGCTTGAATACCTCGGTCAGGCGTATCGCCAGCGGCGAATCGAAAAATATCGGCATTACCGGAATGCGATTGTTTTCTACCAGGCTGTTGAGCTCAAACAGGAGCTCCTGGGAACGCTCCAGGGAGAAAGTCGGCACCAAGAGCGCGCCCTTGCGCTTGTAATTGTCTTCCAGGGTTTCTTCTAGGAGTTTGCGCCGGTCATCCCGGGATTCGTGATTTCTGTCGCCGTAGACCGATTCCATTATGAGGTAATCCGCGTCGGTTATTTTTTCAGTATCGGGTAGAATCGGCGAAGGCGAGTTGCCCAGGTCGCCGGTGAAAATTATCTTCTTGCCGTTGTAAATAAACTCCACCATCGCGGAGCCCAGGATATGCCCCGCGTCCAAAAACATTACGGAAAGATTCTCAGCCAGCTCTATCTTTTGATGATAAGTAAAGCCGGCCCAGAGCGCGAGAGCATGATCGATATTTTCCGGATTGTAAATACGGTCGAGGCCGAGGTCCGTATTCTTGCCGAGTATCTCCATCGTGTCCTCGAGCATCGGCCGAGCCAGGGCATGGGTGGGCTCGGTGGAATAAATCTTGCCCCGAAAACCCTCCGCAATCAATTTGGGAATTCTGCCGATATGATCCACGTGCGCGTGAGTTATGAAGAGTATGTCGATCTCCTTCGGGTCGTACGGAAAAGGATTCCAGTTCACATCGTCGGCGAGCTTCACTCCCTGAGTCAGGCCGCAATCCACCAGTATTTTTTTACCGGCAGCTTCCAGAAGAAAATTCGCCCCGGTGACCGAGCCGACTCCCCCGCAAAAAGTTATCTTGGCTATGCTAGGCATTATTGATATTCTGCACCGCCCCGCCGAGAGACAGCATTATTCGCTTGGAAATATAAATAATGGAGAGCAACCCGCCGGAAATATCAAATAAAATGTCTGAAATAGTATCGAGGGTATTAAACGGCTGAATTTTGAAATAATCGTAAATAAAGATCTCGAAAATCTCCCAGGCTATCCCGATTGCAAGCACCAAGAGTGCGAATTTAAAAACCGATTTAAAAGAGACGTCCTCGGGCGGATATATGCAGGCTACCAAAAGTCCCGCCCAAAACCCGCCGACAAAGTGCATCGGCATATCGAACCACCACATAGAGTAGTACCAGTGAAACTTCATAGCGATGAAGTTAACAAAAAATATGAAAAATGCGAGCGAAGTGGTGCGTATTAAAAGCTTTTTTCTGTCCATCAAGTATATTTTACAGGAAAATTTCAAGTTGTTAAGAAAAAACCGCCGGACGGATCAGAATTGGCGGGTTCCTCTTAGGGCTATCTTAAATTTATTACATAGCTAAAAGCTACGTGGGTTCCAGACGGGCTGGACCAAGGTCCAATCCGATCGAAGATCCCAAAGATATGTTGTCTAAGTAATAACAAAAGATAACCCTATTCACATTATAGCGCCGCCGGATCTTTTCGCAATATGGACAACAAATTTTTGATGTTTCGGAGTAATTTGGCAACAAAAAAATCGAATCCTCGGTGCTGGCGACTGCCTACTTTCGCCTTTTGGACTATCATCGGCTCAACAGGGCTTAACTTCTCTGTTCGGAATGGGAAGAGGTGTGGCCCCTGCGACAAATCACCAACACTGAAAATTCGATTTTGCTTGAACGCTCTTAAGAAAGGGTCAGAAGTATCCAGCTCCTGACCCGATTGTCCGAAGACAATCTCTACTAACCCACTTATTCACACTAGAGCTAAAAAGATCAATCTCTTAAGAGCGTTCAAGTTTTTGAAATCCGAGAAGTGGGGCGGTATGCTAGCATAAAAATAGCTCCCGCCGCCTAATTAGTTTTGCAGAAGAGTCCGTACGGTCTCATCAATACTTTCACTGTGAATATGTGGGTTGCAAACAGGTTACTGTTTGCGTTCGCTTCGCAGTTGGTGGCTAGTTCCTCGCCAGAAGGTTGATTGGAACTCCACTTTCGTAAAGAACTGAGCCGGTCAGATGTTCTTCTGCAAATTCTTTTGAGGAAAGAACAAAATTAACCCCACTTCTCGAATTTCAAACAACTGATTGTATTATAACATACAATTAATATTTTTGCAAACTTGTGGTTTTCAAATTTCCTAACAGGAATCGAAACATTAGTACTTCTCGGCTTAATCCATTACTGGACTTCCACCTAAAGCCTATCAACGTGATCATCTCTCACGGTTCTTAACGATTCCTAATCTTGAAGCTGGCTTCCCTCTTAGATGCTTTCAGAGGTTATCCATTCCCGACATAGCTACCGAGCAGTGCCCTTGGCAGGACAGCTCGTACACCAGAGGTCAGTTCACTCCGGTCCTCTCGTACTAGGAGCAAATCTTCTCAAGAATCAGCGAGTGCAGTAGATAGGAGACCAACCTGTCTCACGACGGTCTGAACCCAGCTCGCGTACCTTTTTAATTGGCGAACAGCCAAACGCTTGGTAGCTTCTCCACCACCGCGCTAAGGTGAGCCGACATCGAGGTGCCGAACTCCGCCGTCGATATGAACTCTTAGGCGGAACTAGCCTGTTATCCCTAGAGTAGCTTTTATCCGTTGAGCTTCCACCGCATCTAATGCGAATGGTCGGATCACTTAATTCTGGTTTCCCACCTGCTCGAGATGTACCTCTTACAGTCAAGCCAGCTTGTGCTTATACACTATCGGCACGGTTTCCATTCGCGCCTAGCTGACCTTTAAACCCCTCCTTTACTCTTTAGGAGGGTACAGCCCCAGTAAAACTATCCACCAGATACTGTCTCAGTGCGTTTTTGCCGCACTGGTTAGAACATGCCTTCGTACAGAATGGTATTTCACTGACGAGTAGAATACAGCCGAAACCGTACACATCAAACCTCTCCCATCTATGCTACGCAGTAAAAAAACATGCTCAATATCAAGTTATAGTAAAGCTTCTAGGGTCTTTTCGTCTAACTGCACTTAACCGGCATCTTCACCGGTATTGTATTTTCACCGAGCTGGTCTCCGAGACAGTTCTCCAGTCATTACACCATTCGTGCGCGTCGGAACTTACCCGACAAGGTATTTCGCTACCTTAGGACCGTTATAGTTACGGCCGACATTCACCAGGGCTTACAACAATCACCATATAATATTGCTACCATACAACGTCGTTGTTTGACCTTCTGGCATTGGTCAGGTGTCACCCCCTATACATCCTCTTGCGAGTTCGCAGGGAGCTGTGTTTTTGGTAAACAGTTGCCAGAGATACTTTCGCTGCGTCCCCTCACCGAAGTGAAGGGAAAGCCTTATCCCGAAGTTACGGCTGCTTTTTTGCCGAGTTCCTTGGAGACCACTCACTCGTTCGTCTAGGTCTGCTCGACCAGATCACCTGTGTCGGTTTGCGGTACGGATTCCCTGTTTTTAAGTTTAGAGATTTTTCTTGGAAGCGCGCTTTGTCTCATCGCCTTCGGCCGAAGCCGAAAACTTTTCGCTTCGCTCGGATTCCCCATCAAAGGGAGCCTGCGGATTTGCCTACAGGACATCCTGGCGAAACAAACTTCAAATCCAATAATGAGCGAGACATACTGCGCTCCGTCCTCCCATCACAAAACAAGGAAGTGCAGGAATATTAACCTGCTGTCCATCGGGTGCGGCTTTCGCCATCCCCTTAGGACCGACTAACCCTTGGCTGATTGACATTACCAAGGAAACCTTGATCTTTCGACGTGCCGCGTTCTCAGCGGCATTGCGGTTACTTGTGCCAACATTCTTACTTCCACACGCTCCAGAGGCCCTCACGGGTCCTCCTTCACAGCAGAGTGGAACACTCTCCTACCACGCATTTCGGCCGAAGCCTCAATACATCCTCAAATTCGGTATCATGCTTAGCCCCAATTATTTTCGATGCAAAATCTCTAGATGAGTGAGCTGTTACGCTATCTTTAAAGGATGGCTGCTTCTAAGCCAACCTCCTCATTGTTTGAGAAATTCCACCTTCTTGATTTACACTTAGCATGAATTTAGGGACCTTATTTAGAGATCCGGGCTGTTTCCCTTTTCACCAGTGGAGCTTCGCCCCCACGGTGTAACTGCCGCGCTCTGACTCTTGGTATTCGGAGTTTGATAAATTCAGCGATCTTTCGACCTGTCCGAATCTTCCAGTGCTCTACCCCCAAGAGGAACACGCGACGCTAGCCCTAAAGCTATTTCGGAGAGAACCAGCTATTACCAGGTTCGATTAGCTTTTCACTCCTTACCACAAGTCATCCCAACGCGTTGTACGACGAACGGGTTCGGGCCTCCAGCTGTCTTTCGACAACCTTCACCCTGCTCATGGCAAGCTCACCTGGCTTCGGGTCTTATGCATATTACAAAATCGCGCTATTAACACTCGGTTTCCCTGCGCCTGCGCTGTTTTAGCCAGCTTAGGCAAAGCAACATGCATAAACTCGTTGGCTCATTCTTCAATAGGCACGCCGTAGCTCCGCCGAAGCGGAGCATCGACTCCTTGTAAACATACGGTTTCAGATCTATTTCACCGCCCTAACCGGGCTGCTTTTCACCTTTCCCTCACGGTACTAGTTCACTATCGATCACAAAATGTATTTAGCCTTGGCGGTTAGTTCCGCCGGATTCCCCCCGGCCACTCGTGTCCTGGGGTACTCAAGAATAACAACAAAAGAGATAAATTATTTTCGCTTACGGGACTATCACCCTCTGTGGCGCCGCTTTCCAGCGGCTTAAACTAACAATTTATTTTTTGACTCTTCTAGTAAACTACATTGTTACCTTACAACCCCTGCCGATTGCTCAGCAGGTTTGGGCTCCTTCCTTTTCGCTCGCCGCTACTAAGGAAATTTTTTGAATCGTTTTCTTTCCGCGCATCTTGCGATGTCGGAAAGAAAACAACTCAAGTTCTTTTCTGTTCCTCCTGGTACTGAGATGTTTCACTTCCCAGGGTGCGCTTCCCTCGCTTACGCTCGGGATTATCAAGGTTTACTTGATAGGGTTTCCCCATTCGGAGATCTCCGGATCAAAGGTTGCTAAGCACCTACCCGAAGCTTATCGCAGCAACGCCACGTCCTTCTTCGCCATTTTGTGTCAAGGCATCCACCGTACGCCCTTAAATTTCCTGTTAAGAAATTTGAAAACCACATTCACTTTACCCTTCTGCTCATTGAGCATCAGGGAAGCTCCCTTTTTCCGGACCTCTCCGTACTTTGGAAGCTGCTCTGTCTCGGGCACGAAAAGACCCTCTTATTGTCTTTGATTAAATGCCCTGACAGCTTTCAATTTTCAATATTCGAACCGTCCTGATTTTCCTCCTAAGGGACCCCTTAGGGAACAAAAAACCGCCTTTCAGGCGGCCAGCAGGCAAAACATAGGCCTGTTATAACCGCCGTTTTTGCTTGTTTTTGTTGATAATCATACCGATGGGGACAGTCTATACTAAACGAAAAAAGAAGTCAAGCGACTTCTTTTTTCTAAAATACCTTTAAACAAAGAGACTACATTCGGTGGGACATATCCTCACCCAGCTTGGAAACAAACCTGCCGGCTTGATCCTTGGCGCCCAGGCCGAAAGCCAGAGCTCCGCCGATGGCAATCATACCGATGATGCCCGCGAAAAGAATCTGCATATAAGCCGGAGCAATACCGAGCTGGCCGAAGGCGATAATGAAAGCAAAGACCCAGACAGCGTACTTGGTGATGGTACCGAGCATATTCGCCGAGCGGAGATTCATAGCCTTGGTACCGGCGACTACTGCCTTGCCCAGAGCATCGGCCACCACAGTGGCGATGATGAGAATAAGAGCAGCCACGATCACCCGCGGCAGGAAGCCGAGAATGTCATTCTGCAGGAAGGAAGCGATGTAATCGAGTCCGACCAGAGAAAGCGACGGCAAGAGGAAAACTATAATGACGAACCACTTCATAATCTGGCCCAGGAAGTAGCCGGTGTTCAAGGTCATCCCCGCTTTCTTAAATAGGTCGTCCGCTCCGATGGACTGGAACAGCTTGTCCACCTTGAGAGCATCAAAGACATGCTCGAAAGCCTTGGCGATAAGGGAGCCAAGCACCCAGCCAACGATAAAGAATACGATGGCAACTACCAGCCGTGGGATGAACTGAATAAAGCCCCACCACAGGCTTTGGAGGGATGAATTAAACACATCGCCCCAAGTAACCCAAATGTTGTTCATAATTATAAAAACTGCTTATCTAATAAAGACTTTTTTAAGTTCGACCTTATAAAGTTCTATACATTCATTATACCAATTTTAGGGTCTTTTTCAGGCCTTCTGGAGGAGCTGTGTGGATAACTCCTTGGACTGCAAAAGCACCTCGTGCGGGAAATCCAGGATGTCCCGTATGAGCTTGTCGTACATATTCAAGCGGTAATTGAACTCTTTGGTGTCAAATATGGCATATACAAGTTCCCGGCCGATTTCCGCCTCCAGCTTCCTGATCTCTTCTTCCACCCGGGAGCGCTTCATTTTGTTGCCCACTACGAGAAGATCCACCCGACTATCCTTATTTTTCAAGAATACCCCGGAAACCACCAGGAGTTTGACCCGGCCGGCGCGCTTGAAGCTTCCGGCGACAACATCCTTGTCTATGCTTTCTGAATTTATGAGCAAGTCTTCCAGCTCGGACAAATATTTAAAGGAAGTATTGAGCATAAAGCTGGCGCCGCGCTTGCGGATGAACGCCACCGAGGCAAGCATCCTTAGCTCGCTCCGGGCCGAAGCAGGGCTTACCCGGCTCCTTTTGGCCACCTCCTTGGCGGTAAAATTCTTCTTGGCATTCAAGAGGAAAAGCCTCATTATTTTGACCCGGGCCGGAGAGCCGAGAATTTTCCCTAAAATTTCCATGCTTCCGATTATAACCCTTTTCCCCGAAAAATAAAGCCTAATGCCTGTAGAAGCCGCGGGCTTCGGTATCCGGCAGAAGGATCAATTCCACGCCCTTTGATTTGCAAAGCCCAATGGTTTTTTCGTCATTCACGGAGCCGGAGGTGGCGAAGATTTTTTTGATGCCGCGATTTATCAAAACTTCCGGGGCATCCGGAAAAGGAAAGAAGCTGTCGCTATAAGCGGCCGCGCCGGACAGGTCCGCTTCTTTATTTTTCGGGTCCGCAGTTTCCGCGGCATCGTCCGCGCGGGAAATCGCGAGCTTCGCCGCCCCCACCCGGTCCTGCTGGCCCACTCCGTTGCCGGCCAGCCGGCCGTCCCTGGCAATGGTGATAGTGTTGGAATTGGAAGTGGAACCCACCGCCCAAGCCAAAAGCAAATCTTTATCTTTTAGTTCCGGTACGAAAGTGTAATTCGGTTGCTGCAAGAATCCCCCGCGCACGTAGCGGAATCTGCGGGCGGTGTCGAGAGAACTCAATCCGGCTTTTTCAATCGCGGGGTTAGCCAGAAGCCGGCACTTGCCTTTTTTGCGGGAAAGTATTTCCACCGCTTCGGGAGTAAAGGACGGAGCCGCCACGACATCCAGAAGACGACGTACTTCTCCGGAGTGCTCATGAATCAGCGCGTCCGCGATTTTATCATCCACCGGAAAGTTCAGCATCACCGAGCCGCCGAAAATCGCGCGCAAATCACCCAGAAGCATCTTGGAGATTGCGTCTTCGCCGTTTTCTGCGGCAGCCGCGCCGCAGGCATTGCCGTGCTTCACGCCGAGCGCAACGAACGGCACAGAACCGAAATTTTTCTCGAAACCGGCGCCGATATGGGTCATCGTCTGAATCATCCTGTCCAGGTCGCAGAAATTATTGAAGCTCGGCGCGTTGCCGGCCACGTGCTGCCAGTTATGAAGAGCCAAAGCATCATTATTGCCGATTCGCTTGTAAAGATACGCCGGCTTCTGCCAGGCATTTTCACCGTAAGCGCACTCGGCCGCTCTTTCCAGAGAAAGCCCCTGGTAAAATCCGCCGCTGTGAAAGCCGCCGGAAATTGCGCAGTACCTGGAAATTATTATTTCCGCCTTGGCCGCCAAATTATTCAAAAATTCTTCCCGGTCCGGTTCGCCGGCCTGGAGCCACTCGATTACTCTTGCCCTGTCCGCCGGGTCGCAGATAGTGATGCGCCGGCCCTTCCCGCCGGAGCGGATCATAGTCGGTCCGCCGATGTCCGTCTTTTCAATTACCGACTCGCGGGTGGCGCCGGGGTCCCGCACCGCTTCTTCCAGCGGATAAAAATCAGTGCAAACCATATCTATCCAGGGAATATCGTATTTTTCCAATTCCGCCAGATGTTCCGGCGTATTGAGCGCCAAAAGTCCGCCGTGAATTTTTGGGTGGAGAGTCGCGACCCGGTGCGAAAGAATCGCCGGCATACCGGTAATCTCCGCCACGTCGGTGACGGCAATCCCCGCATCCGCGAGGTGCCGGGCCGTGCCGCCGGAAGAAATTATTTTCCAGCCCAAATCCGCCAGACTTTTGGCGAAATCCGCGATGCCGGATTTATCGTAAACGGAGATGAGGGCGGTTTTTTGTTTGTTCATAAAAAATGAAAACACCCCTTACGGAGTGTTTTCATTTTAGTACCTAAGAGAAGTTATTTCAACTCTATACTTCGACAAGCTCAGTATCTCGCTAAATTACTTTAGCTCGACTTTGCCGCCGGCTTCCTCGATTTTCTTCTTGAGTTCATCCGCTTCGGCTTTCTTCATACCCTCTTTCAGGTTGGAAGGAGCGCCATCCACCAGGTCTTTGGCTTCCTTGAGGCCGAGGCCCAAGGCTTCCTTCACCACTTTCATAATGGCGATTTTGTTCTCGCCCGCAGAGGCAAGGACCACCGTGAAGGCATCCTTCTCCTCCGCAGCCGGAGCAGCTCCCGCGCCGGCGCCGGCCACCGCGACCGCGGCGGCAGACACGCCGAACTTTTCCTCGATGGCCTTTACCAGGTCATTGAGCTCGAGCACGGATGCGCTCTCGAGGTCGGTCATAAATTGATCAAATTTGGACATAAGTTTTTTTAAGATTAATTAATTGATAAAATTTTATTTCTGCTTTGCTACTTCATTGACTGCTATCGCCAGACGCTGCATCGGGGACTTGAGCAGGAACGCGAGCTTGGACAAAAGCACTTCCCGGCTCGGAATAGTGGCGAGCTCGGTCATATACACACCGTCCACGAACTTACCCTCGAAGATGCCGCCCAGGATGGACAGCACGTCGCCATGGCTCTTGCCGAAGTTATAAACTTCGCGAGCCGGAGCTATGTCGTCCGTGGAATAAGCGATGGCGACCTCGCCGGGTAGTGCCGGCACTTCGCCCGTCGCTTTGCCGGCGAGTGCGCGGGAGAGCAGGGTTTTTCTGGAAACCCTGTAACCCACCCCGCCCTTGCGCAAATCACTGCGAAAAGCGGTCTCGTTATTGGCGCCCAGGCCGTGGAAATTCACGAATACCACGGATTTGGAATCCTGTATGGCTTTTTCCAGGTCTTTGACTATCTCTTCTTTTTTGGATTTGGTTAACATTTTTTAAACAAAAAAAAACGGCTTTTAAGCCGCAAACATCGACCTGCCTAGACTCGCATCTATGCAAGACTGGCCACTAAATAGGACTTATTGATTGCCTATTGTCTTTGCGGACAGGCACACTATAGCATAAAAATATTGTTGCGCAAGGCCGATGCCTCCCTCTCCTATTGGTCAAACAGATTCGCCAGATAAGTGTCTATCGTGCGCTGATCCATATCGTAGAAATACATATTATCATCGTGAAGCTTGGTAGCCAGAGCCACGCCTACAAAACGCCAGTGCCAGGGCTCGAACACGTAAAAAGAATTACCTTTGGGATAGGAAATGACGAAGCCGTATTTGTAAGCGTTGTCGAGGAGCCACTGATACTCCGGGGTTTTGTCAAAGCCGTCCAACCCTCCCGCAAGCTTGGCGGTGGTAAAATCGAGCGCGGTGCCCAGCTGATGCTCGGAGTAGCCCTGGTCGGCGGAAAAAGAATTGGCCGTACCGGCGCCGTAGTTCACTTTGTACGTAGACTTTAGCGCGGACTGCGTATTAAAGGAGCGGTAGGCGCTCTGGGCCAGGAGCGACATTCCGTCATCCCCGGCGGCCCGGAACAGATTCTCCAGAAATGGCAGAGCATCGGAGAGAAATTGGTGATTGGTGGAATTTTTACTGACGAATTCCGGATCTATATCGGAGAGCGACAACGGCACATAATTTTCATTCAAAAAATATACCTTGGAGTATTTCTTGAGAAGCTCCGGGTCTATGGTGGAAAGTTTTTGCAGAGTATCTACGGTGTCGGTGATGGCGCTAAATTGATTGTGGAGCGATGCGTTTTTTGCCTCCTCGCTGGAAATTATATCGCTCAGATTTCCTGCCGTGCTCTGAAGTAGCGTGTGCAAATCCGAGACGGAATGCTCCAGGCCGGTTATGCGGGAACCCGAATCCGCCAGCTCGGCGGAAATTTTATTTAGACGAAGCTGATAATACCCGACCAAGGCCAAAAGAGGCAGGGCCACGGCCAGGAATATAAGCACGTCTCGGGTCAGTATTTGGGCTAATTTTTCTCGCATAAAGTCTGGGCGGTAAGGGCGGTTATTGCATAGCCGTATAATCTATGTTGCCGGAAGCGCCTGCCTCGTCCACAACAGCAGTATGTTTATAGCCGAAATAGCTAACCAGAAAAATCCCGATCAGGCAGACCACTATAATGCCGGTAAACAAAACCAGAATCCTCAGAAAATGCCTCGTGAACATAAGACGAATTGTAGCACGAAAAGCACTCGGGTGTATAATTACCATAGGTAATATTACCGTTCACCAAAAATTATTTACTTTATGAACAGCATAAAAAGTTGGGGTAAATTTTTTAACATTTACTTCGCGGTTGCGTTTGTGGCCACAGTAGCCACACCGATAATAGTGATATTTGTTGGGTAGTGTTAGTGAAGATATTAAGATGCAATCTCTCCGAGGTGGCATCTTTTTTTAATAAATATTTACTAGCGCCAGCCCAACAGCCAAAACAGGATGAGTAAAATTATCAGAATAAAGAATATTATATAGACCGTGTCCCATTTGGTATCTTCTTCGCCCATAAATTTTTTCACCCGGGTGAGAAGAGCCTTGAGCATGTAGTAGGGCCAGACAATAAGCACGAAATATATTGTGGTTATCGGATTCATACGCCTGCCTAATTATCGGTGTTGTCCACCGGCCTGAAATGCAGGCTGGTGGTATTCGCTTCCCCTATATCCCCCGTGCGGGAGTCGCTGATTGTCGAACCGGTGGCGTCCCGATAGCGCAGCTCGAGCAGGGACACTTGCCAGGTATTATCCGAATCGGAAGAAGAAATATTTTTCTGCGTGCTCGCGGTGATGTACAGGTATGTGTCGCTATCGGCCGCTATAAATGCTCCGGAAAGCTCTATCCTCCTGGTGTAAGTTTTGCCGCTCTTGGAGAAGTCCGATACATCGGCGGAGCCCACTTGGGAGCCGTTGAAGGAAATGCCCAGGGAATTGGCGTATCTTCCCAAATTAGAAGAAGCCGCCCCGTCGGAAAAAGTTATCGCTATTTCCGCAGAGGTCAAGGATAAATCCGAGCCCTTGTCGGAAGTGATATTGTAGCCGGCTATATAAGCATTGGAGAGATTCTCGGGCACATATTCTCCGGAATATCCGGTCATAAGGCTTACGTCCCGGAGAGATCCGGAAGTTCCGCTTAGCGCCTGGGCATATTGGCCTGTGGCGCAAGATGCCCCGGTGAGAGCGCTGTAACCAGACTTGCTGGTACACCCCTCCGGCAGATAAGTGAGCGCGGAAGACCCGTCGCAAGCCAGGCCGGACCAGGGGCTGTACCCGTCGGTAGAATCGCAGCCCACCGGCAAGGAACAGGAGCGGCCGGTAGTTGTGCTAAAGCCGTAGTTCGAAGAGCACCCAGCCGGATAAACCGGCGTAGTCGCGCAAGGCATCCCGGTAGTCGCGCTGTATTCGGAATAATCCGTATTGGATTTACAGCCTGGCGGGATGAGCGGATTGCCGGATCCCGTACAAGGCGAACCTGTGGTGGTGCTGTACTTGGTGCCGGCAGTGCAACCGGCCGGATATGTAGTCGAGGAAGCAACGCTTGAGGACTGGGTTTGAGTGCTTGCGGAGCCGGAAGAAACCGGTATGGCAGAAACAGCCGCAGCGGTGGCGGGACCCACGACTCCGTCAGGAGATAACCCGTGAGCAAGTTGGAAATTTACCACCGCCGTGCGCGTGCCATAGCCGAAAACTCCGTCCGCGCCGATGCCGAGCGCCTGCTGGAGAGAGGCCACGCTGGAGCCGGAGGAGCCCAGGCGCAAAACCCTCGCGTAGACATAGGCATCCGCCCTGGCCCCCGGAATCAAAGCCAGGCTGAATATTCCCAGGGAAAATATTACCGCCGATATCGATAGTTTCCTCATCAAAACGCATTATACCACTAACCGCTTGAAAATTAAGACCCGGCAGACTATAGTAGTGAGGTGAAAAATGGAATGCGCACAGAATGCGCTTAGTCCTTGTACCCTCCCGGGTGAGAGCGGTACCAGGCCGCGAGAGAGTTGATGCTATCCTTGAGAGTTTTCCCTGGTTGCCAGCCCAGCGCATTCTTGGCCATAGAATTATCCGCGTAGATTTTCGCGTACTCGCCTTGCCTGGGAGAACTTTGAGCGACGTTGAACTCTGCTCCAAGCTCTTTCTTCACCGCATCTATGATTTCTTTCACCGATTGGCCCCGCCCGCTGCCGAGGTTGCACAGGAGCGAATCGTGATTTTCCAAATATTTCAGAGCCTTGATGTGCGCGTCCACTATGTCCTCCACGTCCACATAGTCACGCACGGGCGTGCCGTCCGGAGTGTCCACCAGGGGGCAAGTCAGCTTGAACGGCTCGATGCCCAGAGCTCCGCGCACGGCGTTCTGCACCAAGAGTTCTGAGGGCTTCTTGCTGTCCCCTATTTCGCCATCGCTATCAGCACCGCAGACATTGAAGTAACGCAAAATCGCGTAGGACAAGCCGGACCCTCTTATCAATTCCTCGGCCTTTAGCTTGGATTCCCCATAGGGATTGAGCGGCTTGGCCGGATGCTTTTCATCCACCGGCAAGTACTCCGCGTTGCCATATACCGCGCAGGTGGAGGAAAAAATTATTTTATCCGCGCCGAATTTTTGCATCGCTCGCAAGAGGTTTCCCGTGCCGGTCACATTATTTTTAAAGTAAAGTTCCGGTTCCCGGGTGGATTCGTCCACCAGGCAAAGCGCCGCGAAGTGCATCACCGCCTCGATTTTGTCTTTCGCGAAGGCCCTGTCCAGATCCGCAGGATTCAAGAGATCGCCCTCGGCTATTTGGAGCGGGCCGTATTTTTTGAGTATTTCGAGCGGCTCGCGGAAACCGCGGGAAAAGTTATCAAATGCGATCACGGCGTAGCCTTCCTTGAGCAGGCGCTTGACCGCGTGGCTGCCGATGTACCCGCCCGCGCCGGTGACCAGGATTTTTTGCATCTGCCCATTGTATTATGCAAAAATCCCGGAGGCAATGTATAATCTTGGAATATGAAAAAGTCGCCCGGGGCAAAGAGGCAGATTATCGGCTTTACCTGCGGCTCCTTTGACCTGACCCACGCCGGGCACTATCTCATGTTCGAGGAATGCAAAGATAACTGCGATTATCTCATCGTGGGCCTGCAGACCGATCCGACCCTGGACCGCCCGGAAAAGAACAAGCCCGTGCAGACTCTGCGGGAACGCAAAATCCAGCTTGCCTCCTGCAAATACATAGACCGGATAATCATCTACCGCACGGAGAAGGATCTCTACCGGCTA
>DASZPN010000054.1:0-11722 GCA_035549995.1 Minisyncoccota bacterium | reverse complement strand
TATCGGTGAATGCGGATATTAGTGACGTAACGCCCGCCCATTCCGATTATGGGGACACCCTTACCTTCATAGCCACAAGCACGTTTTAAATATTTACTTATGGGAGGCAATATGTGGATAACTCAAACTAGCCAGGTTTTGCTATGTTATAATTAGGGGAGTCAAAAAATTATTAAAAGTTATAGATTAAAAGTCATAGATAAATTAATGAAAAAATTTAACCAATCGTTTCTGTATAAATGCGCCGGGTCGATGGTGATCGCGGCTATGCTCCTGGTTTTCGTCAGCCCGGCTATGGTTTTGGCTTCCAGTATTACCACCGCATCTGACACTCTTTCAAGGGAGAAAGCTAGCACTGCCAGCGACCACACTATTCTTTTTGTCACCCCGACCGGAGTGGCTTCGACTAAGACCATAACTCTTACTTTCTCATCCGGATTCTCTGGCATAAGTTCTCTCGTGGGCGCAGATTTCGACTTTGCTCAAGGTTCCTCTGGTACTTGCTCTTCCGCAACATTTACTGAGCAGCCAGTGGTTACTTCCTCTCCGACCAGCTCGCAATTTTCTATTGCTGGTGCCGGACAGGTAGTAACTATTACTTCCGGCGGAGCATCCGCTACTATCACTGCTGGTCGCTGTGTGCGTCTAAAGATTGGTTTGAATGCTACCGATACCACCGGTTCCGGTCCTGGCACTCATCAGATTACAAATCCATCCGCAGGAACTGGCACCATAACCATTGCTGGAACTTTCGGAGACACCGGCACCATATCTATTCCTATAATAGATGACGATCAAGTGAGTGTGACTGCTTCTGTGGATCAGAGCGTTACATTTGACATAGACACCGCTACATCCGACACTAATACCAATGCACCGTACTCCGTAGCGCTCGGGACTTTGACCACTGCCAATGCCAGCAACTCTGACGAGAGCACTATAAATTCAATTTGGCTGGATGTAGGTACAAACGCTTCCGGCGGAGTAAATGTGACAGTCGCATCTGCTAACGGAGCTCTGGCTTCGATTTCCACGCCCACCGACACCATTCCTTCAGCTACGGCTACTATGACAGCAGGTACTGCCAATTACGGCATATGCGTGAAAAGCGCCACCACAACTTCCGGAACACTGACCAAAGCCTCGCCCTTTAACGGCGCCACCTGCACAACCGGTCACAATGATACGGTGGGTGCTTTAACTACTTCCCCTCAGAACATAATTACCAGCACTGCTCCAGTAGGCGGAGGACGCGTCGAGATAATGGTGTCCGCCGAAAACAATTCAGCCACCCCGGCTCACTCGGATTACGCGGATACTCAGACTTATATCGCCACCGGAACTTTCTAGGCATTATCAATTAATCAATTACTAGACTTGAACTCGAGCAAAATAACGGTACTGGGAATTTTCGCTATACTAGCGTTGTCTGTTTGTCTTGTGCCGAGTTCTGCTCGAGCTCTTACTCTCACTCCGGCGCGCTTTGAAGTACGGGGGAATCCCGGGGATGTTCTCACTGAGGAGATGACACTCATCAATGAGAATAATGATACGGAGACGTTCTATTCTTCCTTTGCGAATTTCGAAGCCCAGGGCGAGACTGGTAGCCCCGCCTTTATCAAGCCGACCGATGATCTGGGTACTTGGATGACAACCGATCCTTCTGTTACTCTGGCCCCCCGACAGCAAAAAAAAGTTGACTTTACCATAAGCATTCCTAAGGACGCCGAGCCCGGCGGCCACTTTGCCGTGGTTTTTTGGGGAACTTCTCCTTCCGAGTCCACGGGTGTTTCTATAGGCGCAAAGACCGGTGTCCTAGTGCTTCTTTCTGTCAATGGCGACGTTAAACAAGAAGCCGGCTTGCTTAATTTTAATACCACCAACAAAAAATTCTGGTACGAAACTCTGCCGGTGGATTTCGAGTATCGTTTTAGGAACGACGGCGGAGACCGAATCAAGCCATCCGGCACCATAACTCTGCGCGACACTTTCTTCATCCGCGCCTCTAGATTGGATGCCAATCCCTCCGAGGGCAACGTCCTGCCCGCGAGCACCCGGCGCCTGACCGTGGAGTGGCAAAAATACAGCCGGCCCCTGGATTATGTAGAACCGTCCGGATTTTTTGCCAGATTCTGGAGCTCTGCGGTCTATGAATGGAAAAATTTCGCGCTGGGGCTCTATTCCGCGCACCTAAATGTGGCCTACGGCACGGATGCGGTTCACGTCAAAAAAACTACCTGGTTCTTCGTCTTTCCCTGGCAATTAGTGATAATACTGGCTGTCATCATATTCATCGTCTTATGGGGAGGAAAGAAATTGATCAGGCGCTACAACCGATTCATCATCGAGAGAGCGAGGGCCAATATGAAGTTGCCGTCCTCGCCTCCAAATGCGTAATAGTTTCTATATTGCAATATTTTTTTCTGTGTCGCTTACTCTTTTCTCGGGGTTGCATTCTGCAAATGCTTTTACCCTGATAGACAGCGAAAACGTTTCCGTGTCCGCGACAGTGGCTGGTTCCGCGGCTCCTGGCGGCGGCAACACAATCTCTGGAAATCTGGGCTTGCCTTCGACCGGAGTGAATTTCTCCGGCGAAGCATACCCTCATGCAAGGGTTGTCTTGATGCGTGAAGGCGTGCAGGTAGCGGAAACTATTGCCGCTTCGGATGCTACCTTTTCTCTGACCTTGCCGGAGAACTACGACCGCAATATTTTATACACTCTGTTCGCAGTCGACACGGCGGGGAACAAGTCGCTTTTGATCAATTACCCCATAGCCATCCACAACGGATTTTTTACAAGCGTTTCCGGCATACGTTTTGCGCCGACCATCACTATCGACAAGGTTGAAGCCAGAGAAGGGGATTATCTCACCGTCTCCGGATTCGCAGTGCCGGGCAGAAGCATGGAGGCGACGGTGAGCGGAGACGCCCCGGTGACTTTCGGCTTGTCTTCGGACCCGAACGGCTCGTATTCCATACATATTCCGCTTGCCGGCCTGCCTCAGGGTAATTACGTGGTGTACGTTAAGTACGCGAGCGACACGCGCATCAGCAAACTGATAAAGTTTATCATCGGCGACGTGAATATTTACAGCATCGAAAGCATAGAGAACATCCCCGGAGACTGCAATGCGGACAGGATTGTAAACCTGGTGGATTTTTCGGTTATGGCTTTCTGGTACGGCAAGCCCAATCCTCCCGCCTGCGTGGACACTAATCATGACGGAAAAATAAACCTGGTAGACTTCTCCGTGCTCGCATTTTATTGGACAGGTTAATCACACAAGCTATGAAAAAGATTGCATACACACTGTTTATAATATTGTTCGTTTCTCTTTTTTCACCCGCGCCATCGCGCGCCGAGGGAGAAGCGGCGCTCTCCATATCCGTACCCGCTTCTGCCCGGACGGGGGAAACATTTACGGCCGGAGTTTTTCTGGATACGGGCGGCACGATAATAAATTCCGCCGACGTATCTATCGCGTACCCGGCCGATTTGTTGTCGTTTGAGGGTTATCAGGAAGATGATTCGCTCATAAAAATCTGGCTCAAAAATCCCACGGCGTCGGACGGAGTGATATCCTTTGCCGGCATAATTCCGGGCGGGGTGGCAGGGGTTTACGACGCTGACAAAAGCGGTCTGAGCCAGCTGCCTCTGGTAAGCCTGCTTTTTAAGCCGACCCGGGAAGGTCAGGCCGAACTAAGCTTCAAGAATAGCCAAATACTGAAAAATGACGGGGAGGGAACCGAGCTGCCTCATTCGGAAAAAGGCGCGGAGGTTGCCATCGTTTCCGGAACTCCGGGCCAGGCGGAATCCGACGGCACGCCGCCGGATAACTTTGAGATAACTTATCTGGGTTCGTCCTTTTTCTCCCGTACGCCATCGATGATACTTTTTTATACCAAAGATCAGGGCTCCGGCATAAAAAATTATGAAATGCGGGTGGGCGGCGGCGCCTGGATACCCGCCAATAATCCCGAGCCGGTGGAACGTAGCCTATTTCCGGAATATGTGACAGTGCGCGCTTATGATTACTCCGGCAACTTCAAAGATTCTTCAATTCGTATTCCCGGCCTGCTGCGGCCTTACGCAATACTCATAATCGCGCTGGCGGTTTTGTCTGGTATTTTGCTCAGACGGGTGTTAAAATACAGGGCATGAAGCGCCTCTTTTTGATAAGGATCGTTTCTATACTTTTCTTGTTGTCTCTGTACGTGGCGCCGGTTCAGGCCGCATCTCCTTCATTTTTTTTCAGTTCTCCGCCGAAACAAATACACGAAGGGGACCGTTTTACCCTCTCCGTGGATGTGCAATCATCGTCGGACGATATCAACGCCGTGACAGGCTCGGTGTCTTTTCCGGCTGCCCTCATCCGCGCCGTGTCTGTCTCTAAAACCTCAAGCGTAATAAATCTATGGACGCAGGACCCCAGTATAAAAGACGGCAAAATTCCTTTCGAAGGCGTGATACTGAACCCCGGTTTTCGCGGAGAAAAGGCCGACGTGTTCGACATTACTTTTGAGGCCAGAAAGGCCGGCACTGCGACCGTCAGTTTTAGCGAGGGAGCGGTGCTGGCAAACGACGGACTTGGAACCAACATACTGACCACGCTCGGTTCCACTAGCTTTGATATTTTGTCCGGTTCTTCTTATCTGGCGGAATTATTGCCTGGCAATGAACGCCTGGCTGCTCTGCCGGTCATCACGGATTATTCCGCGGCATCGGATTCATCCGCGGGCCTCTATGTCAAAGGCAAGGGCGAGCCGGATGCTCTGACCAAAATATCTTTCAAGGATGTTTCCGCAAAATCCATAGGGGAAAGGTTGATCGCCGTGCTCCAGACTAAGAAGAAAAAACTCGATGATGTACTGGTAAAGAATGATAATGCCGGCGCATTCGAATACATCAGTCCGAAAAATCTGGTTGCCGGCGTGTATAATGCCACGCCGTTCCTGGTAGACCAGAATGATAATTCCGAGAAACCGGGCTTGGGCGTGCAGCTTTTAGTCTCGGACAGCAAGATAGTCAAAGCGCTGGTCGTACTCTTAAACGTGCTCGGGCTTTTGATACCGATAGTAGGCCTGATGGTTATAATTTATTTCATCCCCTGGTATTCGTTCCGGCGGATGCGGGTGCTTAAAAAGAAACTCGGCCTGGAAGAGGAAAAAATAGATATTGCCGGCCGCGGCTTGGAACGGGAAGAAAAGGTCCTGGATAATCGGGCGGGGGACATTAGGGGACCGGAACAGTCTTAGGGTTCTGGTTTGGCCGGAACCTTTGTGCTACAATTTATTGAATATGAAAAAAGCCAATCAGGCTGCCTGGATTATTGCGGTAATGGCTCTTCTGGCCTTTTTGCCGGCCACAAGCCGGGCTCAGTCTACCGGCCTTTTGACGCCGGAGGAAAGTCTATGGCTAAAGTCCAGGAATAATACCATCGTAGTTTATCCTCTGGATAATAATCCACCTTTTTCTTACAAGAACTCCGCCGGCAATCCCGAAGGATTGGCTATAGATTATCTGGGGCTTATCGCGGAGAAAGTCGGGGCCAAGATACAATATCTGACTCCAAGGCCGCTTGTCCAGGTGGAGAGCGATATGCAGGCAGGTAAGGGCGATGTTCTAGACTCAATTGCCTCCGACGATATTCAAGGCCAGTATTTGATATTTACGGATGATTATCTCACCAGCCCCGCCGTTATCGTAGCGCGCAAGGACTATCAAAAGAAATCAGGCCTCACCCTGTCTGATTTTGACGGCAAGCGTGTGGCAGTCGTGGCCGGTTCCGCCCTGGAATCCTATATGCGGGTGAACTATCCGCGCGTGGTAGTGGAAGAAGTCACGGATGACGAGATTGCTCTCCAGCAGGTAGTATTGGGCGAGGTGGATTCTGCGGCGATGGACGTCGCTTCATTGTCGTATTTTCTTTCCAAGCAAGTTCTCTCGAGCGTCCACATTGTCGGCGACACCGGGTTTGAATACGGGCCCTCTTTTGGGGTTCAGAAGAATCTTCCGATTTTACAGTCCATATTGGAAAAGGGGATGAGCCAAATAAGCCAAAGCGAACGGCAGAATTTGAATGACAAGTGGGTGTCCGTTCCGGCCGGCGGGGAAGACAGCTCCTTGCTGGCGGACATAGGGAACAACAGCGGAGGCCTTACTCTGTACATACTGTTCGGTTTAGGGGTAATCATCGTAGTTATCTTGCTGCTTCGCCGCCGGGAGGCTTGGGCCGGCTACAGATCTTCACCCAAGAAAACAATGCTGGAAGAAGAAGTATCGCTCCTGGAGAAATCGAATATATTGCTCAAAGAGGAGCTGAAAGATATCAGGAAAGAAGAAGATTTGCTGGAACAGAAGCTGGACTCTCTTAAAAAAGACTCAAACGGCGAACGTTGATGAAAAGGAAATCTCCTGACAGGCAAACCCTGACTACATTCCGAAGCGGGCGCTTTTGGCTGGCCATACTTTTTTTGTGCGCCTTTTTAGTTTATTTCGGATTTTTGCAAAAATACCCTTCGTATTACGTGAACAGCGAGGAGACCTCGCAGTCTCAAAAGGAGGGAAAGACCACCATAGCTGCCGAGCCTATACCGCCCTTGGATAAAGCGGATTATGACCAGCGCATGAAAGCACTGGCCAACCTGCCTCCGCCCCCGCCGCCCAAAACCGATCCCAAGACCGGCCAGCCGATAGCTTCTACTGCTCCGGCCAAACCAGCTCTCTGGCCGCCCAAGACCGTTTACCCGAATGCCGGCGCGCTCCTGCCCTTTAATCGCATCGTAGCTTATTACGGAAATTTGTATTCCAAGCAAATGGGCGTGCTCGGCCAGTATCCGGAGGATCAGATGCTCTCAATGCTGGAAGGGGAAGTATCCAAGTGGCAGGCGGCTGATCCGGACACGCCGGTAATTCCCGCGCTTCACTACATAGCAGTGACTGCCCAGGGTTCTGCGGGCGCGGACGGCAAGTATCGCTTGCGGATGCCGGACGACCAGGTAGATGAGATACTACGCATGGCGGACAAAGTCCACGGCATCGTGTTTCTGGACGTGCAAGTCGGACAGAGTACCTTGCAAGAAGAATTGCCTCATCTTGAAAAATATTTAAAGCTTCCGCAAGTCCACCTCGGCATAGATCCGGAATTCTCCATGAAAAACGGCCAGCGTCCGGGCAAGGTTATCGGTACTTTCGACGCTTCCGACATAAACTACGCCGCGGAATTCCTGGCAAAAATAGTAAGGGACAACAATCTTACGCCAAAGGTTTTAGTGGTTCACCGCTTTACGGAGGCGATGGTGACCAACTACAAGGATATAAAGCCTCTGCCGGAAGTGCAGATAGTTATGAATATGGACGGCTGGGGCGGCAAGGCGAAGAAAATCAATACTTACAGGCAATTTATCTATCCCGAACCAGTGCAATTCACCGGTTTCAAGCTTTTCTACAAGAACGATACTCTCTCGGAGGGCACCACACTATTTACGCCTGCAGAGCTGCTCAAGCTATCCCCGCGGCCTATCTATATCCAATACCAATAAGCTGATATAATATATTCACAACTCTATATGGACGTATTTCTAGAAATCTCTCTTATCATCGGCATCGCAACCCTGATCGCATTTCTGATGCGCCTATTGCGCCAGCCGCTGGTGGTAGGATACATTCTGACCGGCATAATTGTCGGCCCTTATTTTTTAAATCTTATAGCATCCCGGGATTATATAGAACTTTTTTCCAAGCTCGGCATAGCGATCCTTTTATTCATCATAGGGCTGTCGCTCCGGCTGGACATCATACGCGAAGTCGGGAAGATTTCCATCATCGCCGGCCTGGGGCAGGTGATAGCTACTTCGATTCTGGGTTATGTCATAATGCGCGCCCTTCATTTTGCCGAAGTGCCTTCCATATACGCCGCTCTCGCGCTGACTTTTTCCAGCACCATCATTATTTTCAAACTGCTCTCTGATAAGGGAGACTTGAACAAGCTCTACGGCAAGATCGCCATCGGCCTTCTCCTGGTCCAGGATATTTTCGCGGCAGTGGTGCTCTTGGTCATATCCGTGTTCGGTTTGTCTTCCGCCGCGCACGGCAACATTCCGCTTTATGCCCTGAGCCTTCTGTTCAAAGGCGCCCTCTTCTTCGCTCTGCTTTATCTGACCGGCAAACACATTTTACCCAAGCTTTCGAATTTCTTTGCCCGCTCACAGGAGCTTTTGTTCCTGTTCTCGATGTGCTGGGGGCTCGGGCTCGCGGCCGTGTTTTATCTATTCGGATTCTCTCTCGAAATCGGGGCGCTTTCCGCCGGCGTCGCTCTGGCATCTTCCAATTTTTCGGACGAAATAGGTTCGCGGATGAAGCCGCTACGCGATTTCTTTATTCTGCTTTTTTTCGTTTTTCTGGGCTCCCAGATAGTCTTTCCGGATCTGCACAGTGTGGCTCTGCCGGCTATATTGCTTTCGCTATTTGTGCTGATAGGCAATCCAATCATAGTCATAGTCCTTATGAATCTTCTGGGCTACAAACGGCGCACCGCTTTTCAGGTGGGCCTCACCGTTGCGCAGATCAGCGAATTTTCGCTCATTCTGATGGCGCTCGGATTTTCCTTCGGCCAGGTGCCGGAGGACGTGGTCTCGCTCATTACCCTGGTGGGCATAATCACCATCACCGCTTCTACTTATCTGGTCCAGCATTCCGAAAAGATCTATCCCGCGGTAAAGGATTTTTTGTGGCTGTTTGAGTGGCGCAAAAAACCCAAACATATGCCGGCGGAACACGATACGAGGGATAGGGATATGATTATCTTCGGCTACGACCGGGTCGGTTATGATTTTGTGAACGTGGCGCAAAAAATGAATATAAATTATTTAGTGGTTGATTTCAATCCGACTTCGATTAAGAAAATGGAGCGGGCCCGTATCCCGCACATCTTTGGCGACGCGGAGGACGCCGAATTCTTGGATGAAATATCCGTCGCCCGCGCAAAGATAGTAGTCTCGACTATCCCGGAATTCAAAGCCAATATGAGCCTGGTGCACTATTATCGCAACCGCAATCCGGGAGGCATAGTCATAGTCATCTCCCACAGCATCAAAGATGCGCACGAGCTCTACCGGCGCGGAGCATCCTTTGTGGTGATGCCGCACTATTTGGGCGCCCGGTTCGCTTCAAGAATGATCGAGAGCCACGGGCTCGAGCCGGCCGGATTCGAAATGGAAAAGAAGCGCCACTTGATGGATTTGGAACGCCGCCAGCATCTGACCGGCGAAGCTTAAACTATTTGTGTGAGGAGTAGGGTAGCTCCAGGAAAAACGTAGCGCCCCTGTCCTCGCCCTTGGACTTGGCGTAAATTTTCCCTTTATGCCTAGCCATAATTTCTCTGGAAAGATACAGTCGGAGGCCCATGCCGTCCGGATTGGCCAGGCGGGCGCGCTTGCCGCGGTAAAATCTCGTAAACAACCTCATCCGCTCAAAGAATCCCAGGCCTATGCCCGTGTCGCTCACATACAGGGTAAGTTTTTTAGGCCCGGCGATGCATTCCACCAGGACTTTGCCGTCCTTTGGCGTATACAGGATCGCATTCTCTATCAGGGTGTCTACCACAAAGCCGATTTTCTTCAAGTCTATAGTCAGGAGAGGTATATCGCTGAAAGTGGAGACTTTAAAATTAAGATTTTTCTTGTTGATTTCCTCGCGGTATTTGGCCAGGGATTTTTCCACTATCTCGCGGATTGAAATAGCCTCGAAAAAATAGCCGGACTTGTCCCTGATGCTTTTTACTCCGGCAAAAAGATCCACGATACTCAAGATCTTGCCGGTGGAATTTTCTATGTTCTGCAGGTACAGGAGCTTTTCTTCGCGAGGAAGCTCTTTTTCCAGCTCTTTGGCGTACCAGGAGATGCTGGTGATCGGCGTACGAAACACGTGATTCACGATGGAAGTGAATTCGTGTTCCAAATCATTTAAATTGTTATAGATGAGGATAAACCTGTAACCTATGTAAAGAATAATGACAAAAGACAGCGCCGGGAGGAAATAATTCGGGAATCCGTATCGGGCAGAAAGTTCTGCGTCATTGAGGAGGAGAAAACTTATGCCCAGGAGGCACAGGGTAAAAAAAATTCCTTCCACGACCTGCCTGGTTTTGCTCATGGGAATATTATAAACCAGGGCCGGCCGGAACGAAAGCCGCCGCATGCTATAATAAACTCGTACAATCTGATTTATGGACAATGGCAAAGAAAAATTTTCTTTGGGCGGCCGGATAAAAAGCACCAATCATGCCTTGCGCGGGATCGCCGTGTTTTTCAAAACCAGCCACAATTCCTGGCTGCACGTGTTTTTTGGCGGGCTGGCGGCATACTTGGGAGTGATATTGCATATCTCCGAAGGCGAGTGGGCGACGCTGGTGCTTGCTATCGGGCTGGTGATAGTATCGGAAGCCTTCAATAGCGCTATTGAAAGAGATATGGATCTCACCAGCCCTGAATACCACCCATACGCGCGCGATACCAAGGATATGGCGGCCGGGGCGGTGGCCATATCCATAATAATTGCAGGGTTGATCGGGCTCATCATATTCCTGCCCAAAATATTGCCTCTCATCCGATAGGCGAGTTGCCAGAGGGGCTTAAAATTGGTATTATTTCTCCATATGAACAACGTAAAAATATTCGTTTCCGTCCTTATAATTCTCGTTCTAGGCATAGTGGCCACCGTGCTTTTGCGTTCTTCCTCCGGGGAGAATCAGCTGGCTACGGGGGGACAATATGAGTCCTTCGCCCAGTGTTTGGTCGGGAAGGGGGTCGCATTTTACGGAGCATTCTGGTGTCCGCACTGCGCCGCGCAAGAAAAGGATTTCGGCATGAGCCGGGACGAGCTTACCAAAGTAGGCCTATACAATGAATGTTCGCTGCCGGATGCATCCGGACAAAATCAGCTCTGCACCAACAAAGGCATCAAGAGCTACCCTACGTGGATATTCCCGGACGGTTCGGAACTGACCGGCGAGACCCCGCTCGCAACTCTTGCGGACAAGAGCGGCTGTCAATTACCAGGGGCGGATAGTTCCGCTCCGGCTCCGTCGGACGCAGGAGCGTCTTCCAGTGCCCAGACCGCACCGGCGCCCGCGCAATAATTATGAGCGAACAAGCAGTACACAGCCTCAACGTGTTTCTGGGCGCGGGAGCAATAGCCCTCCAGGCCTTGTCCGTACTAGCTCTCTTGATTCTCTTCTTAGGGCCGAGGAAAAACAACTTACTTGAATTTCTAAATCGCCGTTTTCTATCGATAGGTTTTTTTGTATCGCTCTTTGCGGTACTGTTTTCCCTTGTGTATTCGGAAATAATCGGCTTTGCGCCCTGCCACTTGTGCTGGTTGCAACGGATATTTATGTTTCCTATGGTTTTTCTTTTCGGAGTGGCCATGTGGAAAAAAGACAGGGGAGTGATCAAATATGTTTTTCCGCTCCTCTTTGTCGGTTTTGCAGTTTCCGTTTATCAAAATTTCGGATATTATTTTGGTGAGAACAATACAGGTCCTTGCGATGCTTCCGGCGTCTCTTGTTATCAGCATCTGGTTTCGGTATTCGGAGGATATATCTCCATACCGATGCTGGCTCTGACTGCCTTCGTCGCATTGCTGTCGATTAACTTGGTTGCCTATTTTTACGGAAAGAGGAATAATATATAAAGCAATGGAAGAGGAACTCCGCAAACAA
>DASZPN010000053.1:0-3536 GCA_035549995.1 Minisyncoccota bacterium | reverse complement strand
GATATGTTAAAATAATGATCATGCGACACTGTAAAGACTGCGAACCCGCCCAAGAGATTCATTGGCTGGCCTACACCTCGGTGGTGCTGGGAATGGTTTCCCAGCCCTATTTCAATATGATGGAATCGCTTTTCAAGAGGCCGAGCGAGCGGCTCTCGCGCTGGCTGTCGCTCCCTTTTATGCGCTCTATGGTCGCCCTCGGCCTGGCGTATTTTGCGGACGAGCCGGATGCCAAAGACAACTGGCGGACCAAATGCTTTTGGGAAGAAGCCAAGAAGCGCGGCATCAAGATGCGGGAATTTCATATGGGTCCGGTGCGGGATATTTTCACCGCAGAATACGGCGGCAAGATAATCACTTTTGACGGCCTGCCCCGGCCCGGAGGGAAAGATTCCGACTCGCTCAAATGGATGGATGACAAGCGCATCATGAAAAAGAAATTTTTGAAAGTCGGCCTGCCGGTGGCCCGGGGCGGGGCGGCCTGGAGCGGGCGCGGGGCGCTCAAGATTTTCAGCGGCGTGGACAAGCCCGTCATCACCAAGCCAAACCTGGGCTCGCGCAGCCGGCACACTACTATCCACATCGATAGCCCGGAAGGCGTCCTGGCGGGCTTTAAAAAAGCCAACCAGCTTTCCCCTCTCGTGATGGTGGAAGAAGAATTGCGCGGCTCGCTTTTCCGCGGCACTCTCGTCGGCGGCCGGCTGGCCGGCGTGGTCCGGCGCGACCCGCCCCAAGTAGTGGGCGACGGCGTGCATACCTTGCGCGAGCTCTGGGAGGAAGAAAACAAAAGGCCGGAGCGCGTGAACGGACCAATCTTTCATCCAATCGTATACGACGCTGATGCAGAAAAAGAGCTGGCCCGGCAGAACATCACGATGGACGATGTGCCGGAGCGCGGCCGGGTGATAAGCTTCTCCCAAAAGACCAGCCGCGGCGTGGGCGGCAGCACGACCGAAGTCTCGGCGGACGTGCACCCGGAGAATATAAAAATGCTGGAAAATTTGGCGGCGTTTTTGGACGATTCCCTCATCGGCGCGGATTTTATTATGGAAGACATCGGGAAATCCTGGCGGGACCAGCCGCTTTCCGGAGTCATCGAATGCAATTCTATGCCCTTCATCGATCTGCACCACTACGTGCTCTTCGGCCAGCCGAACAACATCGCCGCCAAGCTCTGGGACATCGTACTGCCGGAGACAAAAAAATAAACTATTTTCCCTGCAGTTTGGATAAGAATTTATCCCGGAATTTTGAGAAAAGTTGGGGGTCGCCTCTTTTGTCGAGCGGCGTTTCTCTGTAATTGAATGCCTGGATATTTATATCGTCTATATTTTCTTCATCAAAAACTTTCAATGCATTTTCTATGTCTTCGTCTCCCTCTACGATTAGTACGCCTGAAGCAGAAACTTCCGGGTGTTCTTGCCGGATCAATTCCTGAAAGCGACTGGCGCTGCCCACGTCTCCGCTGGCAGAATCCCCGATGACCAGAATTTTATCGTAGGGGATATTGAGACCGTTTTGTTTCATACGCTCGATGAGCCAGAGCATTTTGTACTCTTTAGCTTTGAGCACGTCGGTGTCCGTAGCGCAATCCAAAAATTGTTCCGAAAGTCCGGTGTATTTGCATAGAGCCTCGATAAATTTCCTGGGGTTGGCAGTCATACCGACCACCGGTATACCCAGCCTTTTGTACAGAGTATTAAGTTTATACATCGGGGCTATTTTGGAGCTCTCGAAAAGCTCCGGATTTTCTTTAGCCTGTTTTTCCACCACCCCGGCGGCAATGGTATCAAATTTCTGAAGCAGCTCATCCGCCAATTCGTGCAGTTCGTTCCCGGCTTCATCGATATGCTCGCCCTTTTTCCCGGCGGCCAAAAAATCTTCTTTATAAAATTTCGGGTCTTTCCATTTTTCCTCGCCCAAGTGATAGATACCGTATATGCGATACAGCTCCCGCCACATCGTGCCGAGCCTGAAGCCGTCCAGGTGTACTTTGGAAAAATTATCCAAGCCTTCTTTTTTTACTTCCTCCGGCCACATTATCTTGCGGATTTCTCTGTAAGCCGGCTCGATGTGAAGCAGCGTTTTGTCTATGTCTTCAAAAACCACCATCTGGGGTTTACCTTCTTTGTTTACCTTTATGGAGAAGGATTCTTTGGTGCCGTCCGCTTTTTGGAGTCTGGATTCGAAATTTTCCCGGGTAAATTCTTCTTTTTTTTCGGAACCTTTCGGATTAAATGATTCTGGCATGAAAATGTGAACCTCTATGACTTTAAGTTAGCCTGCAATGCCTGCGCGTGCGCGAAGGTAAACTGCGAATCCGGGTCGAAAGCGTTCGGATCCGGCTCGAGTTTGGAAATATATTCCTCCGCCACTCTAAACTCGCCGAGGTATCTCAAAAATTCTTCGTTGGCCGCGCGTTCGCCGATTTCCAGGAGGTGGTCGATAGGGTGCGCCTCCGGCGTGTACTCAAAGTGCCCGCGGATTTCGCCGTCGTGGAAGACGCGCAGATGATACTGATGCCGGAAGTCCGGCAATTTTCTCCAGGACAGTACCTGCCCTTCGTCCTCCCAGGCCACGAAGTGATTGCCAAAGCCCCATTCCTTGTGGAGATGGCTTTTGAGCTCCTCCAGCGTCCGCCCGGGCGCCAGCCAGCCGATGTGATACCTTTGCCGGCCGCGCCGGTGCCGAATCAGCCCTGCCTTTAAAAGGTTTCTCTGCCAGGAGGGGAACACTCTGTACAGCCGGTGCCAGATCTTTTGCTTTAGCTTATCCCAAAAATTCACGCGCCCATTATAACATAAGAGGATGTGGAAAAACACTTTAATCTTTTTTGACAAAAATTGATATAATAAGACCGATAATGGAAAACCAACAGGTCACGGGCTATATCAAGGACCAGATAAACAAAGGAATTTCCACGGATATTATCACGGCCAACCTGAAAAGAGTCGGCTGGGCGGATGATGTCATCTATGCTTCCCTGGCGGCTGCTCAGACTCCTGTTCCGCCTCCCGCAGCAAAACCGGAATTTTTCAATGACAATCCGGAACTGCCTGCGGGCAATACTCCCGCGGCAGCTGATTCGCCTGCGGCTTCTATCACAGTCGCCTCGCCCATGGAAACCGAATCAGTGAATTCTCCTTATAGCATCATCCTGGCGGTTATCCTGGTCGTGTCTTTGTTCGTTCTTATGAATGGATTGTTTTCCGATATTCAAAATGCCACCGCCGGCAATATCAACCTCACCCTCACCTATCAGGGCCTCATGGTGGTGCCTTTTCTGTTGGTAGCATTCCTCCTGCATTCTTCTTTCCGCACGGAAAACAGACGCTTCCGGATACTGTCTATGCCGTATTTCATAATCGGCGCGTGGGTTCTATTGCGACTGCTTTGGAAAGTGGCGCAAAACCTGCTGGCCGCCAACAGCGCCCGGGGCATCTACATCGTGTTAGGCATGATTATCGTGGTCCTGACCGGCATTATTATTTTCGTGCAAAAATACATCAAAGAATAATATGAAGCTGATCGAAAGA
>DASZPN010000052.1:0-5895 GCA_035549995.1 Minisyncoccota bacterium | reverse complement strand
ATTAGCTCTGCGGCTTGGGCCAATTCCGGAGCGTTGCCGGTAGAAATAGTAAAGGCCAATTCGGCGGTGGTTTTCTTCTTTTTATCCGTGCTGGTTTTTTGCAGGAACCCGTCGTCTCCTTTTTTCCATCCGTCTTTGGCGAGCAGGCTCTCAGCTTGGGCGAGATTGTCCTGGTAGACCACGGTGGTTGCGTTACTTCCTTCTCCGTCCGGCAGCAGGGCCGGCGGGATGGGTCCGTCGATCACTACGCCGTAGCCTCCCAGGACTTCCCGCACGATGCGATCCTTGTCTATTGCCAGGTTTATGGCGCTCACTACATTTTTATCGACGAATATCTGGTTTTCATTCTGATTAAAGAACAGCCCGAATATGCGGGGCAATACCGCGGATTCCACCCGATAGCCCCGGCCTTTCAGCTCTTCCGCCACGGCCGGAGTGATCGAGCTGATCTGCTCTACGTCTCCGTTTTCCAGTGCCGACACGGTCGCATCCTGGTTCGGGTAGAACTTCAGAGTCATCTTTTTTATGTACGGTTCGCCCAAATTGAATTTCTTGAAGGATGTTAATTCATAGCTGTCTATGATGCCGGAAGACTCCCGGGTGACTTTGTAAACCTGGTACGGTCCGGAACCGATTGGATTGGTATTATGGTCATTTAGCTCCACCGGAGAATTCTGCCAGAGCTTTGCGGGCATGATGCCCACGGTCATATTATCCAGAAAAGAGGCATAGGGCTGGCGCAGGGTGAACTCCACGGTTTTATCGTCTACCTTTGTCACGTTCACGCCGTCCCAGTTGCCCTTGTGCGGGCTTTTGATTACCGGGTCTTTCATCTCGTTTACGGTAAAGACCACGTCGTCCGCGGTGATGGGCGTGCCGTCTTGGAAGAATATCTTATCCTCCAGGGTAAAAGTATAAGTCAGACCGTCCGGGGACATTTCGTAACTCTTTGCCAGATCCGGAACTATCTCACCATCTGGCATTTTGCGCATCAATCCCGAGTATATGAGCGAGACCAGATCTTCATCCGCATCGGAGAGGGCTAGCACCGGATTCACGAAGCGGGGTGTGCCGGTGATGCCTTCGCTGATCTCGCCTCCGCGCGCCGGCACTAGAATCATAAAGGAGCGATTGATACCCTCCAGTATGGCTGCCGTGCTGCCGATGAGTACGAGCAGAAGCACGGTGAAAACAATCCATTCTCTTTTGGAAAAAGAAGCGATGGCTTTCTTGATTTCGGATTTTCGGGGTAGTTTAAAATTCCGTTTACCGGCTGGTTGTTCCATAAATTAAAGTTTCTGGCACAGATGTCACGCCCTCTGCTTAGATTCTGGATCGAACGACGATGGACGCCAAAGCAAACAAGGCGAAAAGTATTCCGCAAACAATCGTCAAAACAAACAGGAATTTCTCGAATCCGCGGCGGGTATGGTAATACCCTCCGCCGTCCGAACCGCCGAAAGCGCCGCCCAGGCCCGCGCTCGACTGCTGAAGCAGGATGGAGAGTACCAATATAACCGAAAGGAAGATCTGCGCATAGGGCAGAATCTGTGCTATTAAACTCATCGCGCCATTATCGCATATCCGCGGGGAAAAAGCAAATGAGTCTGGCCGGCCTTTTTGATATAATATTTATATTATTATGATGAAGCTTACGGGCATCTTGCTCAAGGTTGTGATGGTAGCTCTCCTTTTTGGGGCATTTTATTATTATTTCCACAACAAAGTGACCGTGCCAAACATCCCTATTCTAGAGACTATCAAAGACAGGTTGTTCGGCAACGATCTGCCCTGCAAAGACCCGATTCCTTACACCCTGGGTACTTTTGATACGCAGTTCGGTGTTTCCAAGCAGGATTTTGTATCCGACTTGGCCCAAGCCGAAGCGATCTGGGAGAAGCCCTACGGGCGCGATCTTTTTGACTATGTTGCCAGCGGAGCTCCGGCGGACGCTGTTTCAGTAAATCTGATTTACGATTACCGCCAGGAAGCGACTAAAGAGCTTTCCACCATAGGCGTAAAAGTGGACAATACCAAGGCCTCCTACGATACTATGAAAACAAAACTTGATAGCTTAAAATCCGAATACGATTCCCAAAAGGCCGCGCTCAGCCAAGCCATAACAGACTTCAATCAAAAAGAGGCGGATTATAACAGCGAAGTGGATTATTGGAACTCCAAAGGCGGGGCCTCGGATCAGGAATACAAGAAATTGGAAGCCGAACGGACTTCGCTCCAGGCCGAATCCGATAGCCTCAAATCAGAGTCCGATGATCTGGACAACTTGGCGTCCGAGATCAACGCCTTGGTCACCTCCATCAATTCCGTGGCCAAAGCTATAAACCTGTCGGTCACTAATTACAACTCTATCAGCGATACTCGCGGGGATTCTTTCGAGGAAGGAGTCTACAAATCCGACGGACCCAGCCGGGAAATAGACATTTACGAATTTTCGAACCAAGACAAATTGATCCGCGTACTCGCGCATGAGATGGGCCACGCCTTGGGTTTGGAACACGTTTCCGATCCCCAGGCGATAATGTACGCACAGAACGATGGCTCCGGCCTGGCCGCCACCAAGGCCGACTTGGACGAGCTAGCATCCGTATGCGGCGTTTCCAAGTAAATGTGATATAATGAATCCATTAGCATTAATGTTTAATATAAATATATGGCAGAACTAAAAGCATTGTGTATGAAGTGCAGGGACGCGAATAACAAGCCGACTATGCAAACCATGACTAACCCCCAGGTGTCCCAGAATGACAAGGGCCGCTGGTCCGCCAAGGGCACTTGCGCCAAGTGCGGCGGTAATATGTTCAAATTCCTCTCCGAGGCTGACGCCAAGGCGATGATGTAGTTTTTCTATGGTAGACCCGACCAAGGTGAATATGAATCAGCTTCCCAAGAAGCTTTGCGACGGGGCGCTCGGCGCTTACGGCAAGGAAGCTTTTTCCTTTGCACTGACTTCAGGCAATAGTTTGGACAGCTACGCGGCCACCCCGCAAGTGATGAAAAGCATCGCAGAGTGGATGGGCAGGCAGGTGGCGAATTATGAAAAGCAGTTCGGCGCGATAGATATGACTCCACCATCGGTCGTGAGCCCGATTCAGGCGAGCGATCTGGATAGCCCTGCTAAATAGAATAGCGCATGAAGTATTTCACGAATGTATTTCTAAACATCGAGAGCCGTGCGCGCAGGTATTTTGAAAAGTATCCTTTCACCCACGCCTTTCTTGCCGGGGTCGGAGTTATCCTGTTTTGGCGCGGTGCCTGGGAAGTGGCGGATAGGGCGCACGTGGGCCCTTATCTTTCCATACTGATCGGGGCTTTGCTGCTCGGAGGCATCGGCCTCTTCGTGCAGACTTTTGTCGGTAATGCCATCATTATCCGCAATGTTGAGCGAGGCAAGCAGCTGGAGCAGAAGGCCAAACAGGGGGTAGTCGGCGTAGAAAAGCAGGTAGAAAAAGAAGAAATAACTCTTTCCATGCTGTCCGACCGGCTCGAGCGCATAGAGGAGAAGGTGAATGCAATCATAATGAACAAGTAAGGAAGCGAATGCTTTGCAAAAAGCCCCCGATCGGGGGCTTTTTGCACTTTACATAACCGGAAACTAGGAGATAAAATTAAGTTGGTAAATTGATCTTTACATGAAAAAATACGTACGCTCTCCGTCGCTATGGGAGTTCTTTGTTATAGCCGTTGTTCCGCCTTTGCTGCTAGCAGTCCATCTATTGCCGTCAAAAATTCACCCTTACGTTTTGATCTTGGTGGTTGCAGTTGTAATTTTAATAGCTAGGTTAAGAAATTACACTCTGGAAAGCCTCAGTATCTCTATCCCCAGGCTGGATTTTGTTTCGGTTGCAGTATTTTTATCGGTTATTTCTTTATTCGGTATATGGTTTATATTTTTACGAGAGACATATGCCAATAATGAGGCAAACACGCTCGGGCTGTATACTCTAGCAAGGTCTATGCTTTATTCTTTTCTACAGGTTTTCCTGTATCAATCCTATCTCATGAAAATAGGGGAAAAGATCTTCAGAAACGACTTTGCAAACATAGGCATCAACGCGACGTCATTTGCCTGCATGCATATTTTCTATCGTCTCGCACTGGGCGACTATTTGCTGATAGGTGTCGCGGGCCTGGGATTCAATCTGTACTACAGATATGTAAAACGCAATTTTTGGATTTTGGGTTTATTTCATTTCAGCACCAATATGATGGCTATTCATCTAGGCATGTTTCATCCCGGATAAAACAAGAACTTCTTGCCGAAGCCAAGCTTGATCGCTTGGCTTTTTACTTTATTTACTTTTTCTGATTTTTGTGATAAAATATTGAGGAATCAAAATCTTCTTTTTATGCAAAAAATAAACATAAGAATACACTCGGTTCTAACCGAGAAGGTATTCAATTGCGCAAAATCTTTTTTAATTGGAAGCGGTTACAAAAAGATAGCTCGGGATATAAATAGGGAATTCCTTGGTAAGATTATTATTGAACTAGGGCAATTTTATCAAGAAATCTTAGATCATAACCTAAAGTCCTTTGAAGTAAGGCGCGGTTTTTCCAGGAGAGATTTTCCGCAGCTCCACCGGCAGAATGACTATTTATATAAGAGACTTTACGCAAGGCTCACCTTGGTTTTCAACTCCGAATTATCTGAAGAGGATTTTATAAAAAGAACCAGAGCTTTGATTGAAAAGCTTGTGCTTTCCAACACCAATGTTCTTAACAGGGCAAGAGAAGCCATTAAGCGCCTCCGGGTTAAGAATAAGCTAAGTATGGCTACTTGTAGCCAGATAGCCTTACCACTACAGGCAGAAACACGACCCTGGAAGTACTAATTTAGCGCATTCTGGAGATTACATACACCTCCGTCTGGGGGTGTTTAATTTTGCCTTAAATTCATATTATAGACCTTGACTTGCAAGGCCCTTTCGTATATACTGTCCGCCGACGTCATATTCTTATATGAATAGGCGTTTTTGTTTAGAAACCTTGAAAAGTGAATAGAGAACTAGTGCAAGTCCTGATAACAAAGAGCTGTTTTTTGTTTTGTTTCGTTCTGATTTTTACGAAGTAAAAAATCACCCTGAGAGAGTCCTGACGAAAGGAGGGACGACGAAGGGCAGATATCCATTCGAAAATCACTTTGTGATTTTCTCAGGATTAAATTTACTTTGTAAATTTAACTTTTAATTAGAGTTTGATCCTAGCTCAGGATGAACGCTGGCGGCGTGGATAAGGCATGCAAGTCGAACGAAGAAGTCCCATGAAGCACAAACCGAGATTGAGATTATATCAAGGTCAAAGTGAGTGTGAATTGGGTTCGCTTCTTAGTGGCGAACGAGGTAGTAATACATAGGAACTTCCCCCAGAGTCGCGAATAATTCGGAGAAATCCGGACTAATACGCGATGGTCCCGTAAGGGTAAAGAATTTCGCTCTGGGAAAGGCCTGTGCGATATCAGCTAGTTGGTAAGGTAATGGCTTACCAAGGCTATGACGTCTAGGGGAGCTGAGAGGCTGACCCCCACCGATGGTACTGAGACACGGACCATACACCTACGGGTGGCTGCAGTCGAGAATCTTCCGCAATGGACGAAAGTCTGACGGAGCGACGCCGCGTGATTGATGAAGTCCCTTTGGGACGTAAAGATCTTTTATGAGGGAAGAAGTTTATTGACGGTACCTCATGAATAAGTAGCTTCTAATCTCGTGCCAGCAGAAGCGGTAATACGAGAGCTACGAGCGTTATCCGGAATTATTGGGCGTAAAGGGTGCGTAGGTTGTTCTGTTAGTCTTCTGTCAAATTCTTCGGCTCAACCGGAGACCCGCAGAGGAAACGGCAGAACTAGAAAGTGCGAGGGGCGTACGGAACTCTAGG
>DASZPN010000051.1:0-1802 GCA_035549995.1 Minisyncoccota bacterium | reverse complement strand
CGTAGCTCAACTGGTTAGAGCACCCGCCTGTCACGCGGGAGGTTGCCGGTTCAAATCCGGTCGGTCGCGCAGAATGAATCGCAAAATGTTTCAGAAATTGGTACAATCAGGCGATGATAATCAAGGTGAAAAGGGCGTACGATGGAGTATCTAAAGGTGACGGATTGCGTGTGCTAGCCGACCGTCTTTGGCCACGGGGTGTCAGCAAGATTTCAGCAAAGATAGATGTCTGGGCAAAAGACGTCGCCCCATCAAACGAACTTCGTGTTTGGTTCCACGGTGATAAAGAAAAGCGCTTTGGCGCTTTTTCAAAACGATACAAGCAAGAATTATCGAAATCCGGCGAAGTTGTGAAACTCAAAAAAACCCTTCGTGGAAAAAAAGTAGTAACGATTGTAACCGGAGTAAAGGATATTGAGCGATCGCATATACCGATTCTATTAAAACTGCTTTAGGCGGTCCGAAAACCGGATTTTATTATTAAGCCATCGTGTTTTAGCCCCACCTAATTCACCAGTCGCGCCCCAGCAAAAAAACGCCGCTTGGCGTTTTTTGCGTTTTGTGATATTTTAAATCAAAATTTTCTTTCTATGCATATATTCATAAATGATGCTGTACTTCAGCACGCGATTGCGTTAGCAGAAGTAGGATATCACTCCGCCTTGTCCCTTATGGTTTATGACGACAAAAATAGCCCTACCGAGGAAAAAATGATTATTATACAAAAGGAAGACTATTTCGGGGCTAAGTGTTGCTCCATAGAAAATGTTCATTTTTTGATGCACCCCGAGGAAGTCCAAGGCAATGAGGGCCTGAAAATAATTTTCTTGGCCAAGATATCATTTAAAGAGTCCAGTTTATTTCAGTGACCATCCACGTACCAATCTGGATGGTCTTTTTTATTTGAAAATAATAGCCGATTATAGTAATATGCGCCTACTGCCGTTGTAGCTCAGTTGGTAGAGCGCTTCCATGGTAAGGAGGAGGTCATCGGTTCAATCCCGATCAACGGCTCAATGAAAAAGCTTTCTCTCGTTCCCATATTCCTAATATCGGCGGCGGCGCTGGGCTTTGAAATTTTTCTCACGAGATTTTTCAGCATCGTCAGCTGGTCCGAATACGCTTACTGGGTGATATCCATCACCATGGTGGGCTTTGCCGTCTCCGGGGTGGTGCTCTCGATGGGGGAGAAGTTTTGGAAACCGCGGGCGGAACGTGTTCTGTCCGTCATCCCTCCGCTCCTGGCCGTATCCGCCGCACTGGGCTATGTCCTGATTACGCTCATACCTTTTAACCCGCTGGAGTTTCAGAATCCCGGCACCTGGATCGACCAGCTGTTCAATATCTGGAAATATTACGGCGCTCTTTTTCCGTTCTTTTTTCTGGCTGGCTCTTTTATCGGGCTGTATTTTTTAGCCGGGCAGGATTCCATATCCAAGATTTACGCCGCGGATCTCTTTGGCGCCGGGGCGGGCAGCCTGCTTATCCTCCTTATTATGTATTTCTTACATCCGTTTCTTTTGCCCGTGGTTATCATACCGATCATACTGCTCGCTTCTTTTTTTCAGCGGCCGCCCGGTAAAATTCCAAAAATATCCTTCATAATATTTTTTATAGCCCTTGCCATCCTATGCGAGTTTGCCATAGTGCATTGGAACCGCGCCGATTTCAACCAGTACAAGGATATCTTTCCGCCGCTTCACGTGGAGGGGAATGCAGTGGTCGGTCAGAAATTTTCTCCGGAAGGATACTTTTTGACCTTGGATAATTTTACCGAGCGCCTGGACGTGGACTTTTCCAAC
>DASZPN010000050.1:0-2995 GCA_035549995.1 Minisyncoccota bacterium | reverse complement strand
GACATAAATAATTTGTACTTATAATAATTTTTGATTAAACGTTTACGCACTTCATCAATATCCTGGTAAACTCGCTGCGGTCCCGGGCGCCGAGCCGCGACAGCATCTTTCGGAATATGGAACTCTTGTGTTTGTGCAAGTCCGAGAGGAGCTTGTGCCCGCCGGGGGCGAGTATCACCCGCACGCTGCGCCGGTCTTCCGGCGCCAGAATCCGGGCAACCAGTTTTTTGGCCACCAGGGTGTCCACCAGAGAACTCGCCGAAGGCGGAGTCACGCGCAGCTTGCGGGCTATGTCTTTCATGGAAGGACGGCCTTTCTCCGCCACGAACTTCAATACCTGAAAATTGGACAGGCTGCAGCCGCATTCCCGGGCTTCGTCCGTAAGGGCGGAGTTCATCGCCTGGCGCAAGGCCAGCAAGGCCTTTTCCAGACCCTCTTCTCTGCTCGGCTTTTTAACTTTGTTTTTGGGACTTTTTTTCATAAGATATCCTAATATTTAGAATACCTAAATATTATCATATTTCCCTGCCCCGGGTCAAGCGGAGCTTTTTCGGCGGGGTTTTATGTACTATAATTCGGGTATGGACAAGGCGGCAAAATTGCAAAGCCTGCACGAAAAATGGTTCGCCGAGTGCGATTGCAAACTAAAGGAAACCGCCGCCCGGCCGGTGCCGGGCGGCGGCAGCGCGGAGGCTCAGATAGTATTTATCGGCGAGGCGCCGGGCAAGAAGGAAGACGAGCTCGGCAAACCATTTGTGGGCGCCGCAGGAAAGTTTTTGGAGGAGATGCTCGGGGCGATACATCTAAAACGGGAAGACGTCTATATCACGAATATCGTCAAATACCGCCCGCCGAATAACCGCGATCCCAACCCCGAAGAAAAAGCTGCCTGCCGGCCGTGGCTTATGGAAGAACTGAACCTAATAAAGCCGGAGCTGATTATTTTCCTGGGCAGGCACGCCATGAACAATTTTTTTCCCGCAGAACAGATCTCCAAAGCCCACGGCAGACTTCTGATAAAATCCTTTCCGGATGTGCCGACCAGATATTTTTATGCTCTGTACCACCCGGCCGCAGCTCTCTACGACGGCTCTATGCGGGAGACCCTGATGCAGGATTTCAAGAAAATTCCGAAAGTCTTGGAGAAGATAAAAGACCAGGCGACGGAGGAAAAGCTGGGTACCCAAACTCTGTTTTAAAACCTTGAAAAAACTCTCAAAAAAGTTATACTGGTCTGGCTATGAACGATAAAGATATCCTGCAAAATGTGCAGGTAGTGATTCTTGCCGCCGGAAAAGGAAAACGTATGGAATCCGACCTGCCCAAAGCACTCACTCCCCTTTTCGGCAAACCTTTCCTTCGGCATATTTTGAATACCCTCTCGGAGCTCGGCCTGCCCGCCAAGCCGGTTATCGTAGTCGGGCACAAGAAAGAAGAAGTGATTAAGGCCATCGGCGAAGAGTATTCTTACGCCCACCAAAAGGAACAACTCGGCACCGGCCACGCGGTCATGTCCGCCAAAGATCACATGCATCCGGAGCACGAGACGGTTCTGGTTCTCTCGACTGATCAGCCGCTCATCTCCCGAGAGACTATTTTGAAAATACTGGAGAAGCATAAAAGCGAGAAGCCGGCGATTACTCTGGGCACCGTGGTGGTACCGGACTTTGACGATTGGCGCAGCGCGATGATGCACTTCGGACGCATAGTCCGGGACAGTTCCGGGAAGGTTATAAAAAACGTGGAGTGGAAAGACGCTACTGAGGAAGAGAAGGAAATCAAAGAAGTAAATCCGGCATTATATGCCTTTGATCGGGATTGGCTTTGGGAGAACATCAATAAGCTCCAAAATCACAATGCCCAAGGGGAATATTATCTGACTGACCTCATCAAGATGGCTTTTGATCAAGGTAAGAGCGTAGAAGCGGTGCCGGTCTATGATATCATTGAAGGACTCCAGCCGAATTCCAAACAGGAACTCGAAATCCTGGAAAACGCTGCACCGTAATTAAAAACTATCCGTATAAAAGATATGAATATGCAAAACCCGTTTCAAAATGCAATGGAACAGCTCGACAAGGTCGCCAAGGTCAAGGACTTTGGCGATGAATTTTTCTCCCGCCTGCGCGAACCTGACCGGGATATAAGCATTTCCATTCCGGTCAAGATGGATGACGGCCGGACGGAGGTGTTTGAGGGCTACCGGGTGGAATACAACAACTCCCGCGGCCCGTACAAGGGCGGCATTCGTTATCATCCGGAGACCGAGATCAACGAAGTGAAGGCGCTCGCCTTTTGGATGTCCATCAAGTGCGCCGTGGCGGACATACCCATGGGCGGCGGCAAGGGCGGCATCACCGTGGACCCGAAGAAGCTTTCCAAGGGCGAGTTGGAACGGCTTTCCCGCGGATGGGTGCGCCGGCTCGCGGACATTCTGGGGCCGAAGAAAGACGTGCCGGCGCCGGATGTGAACACCACGCCGGAGATTATGGACTGGATGGCGGACGAATACGAAAAAATCACCGGCGATAAAACCCGCGCGACCTTCACCGGCAAGCCGGTGGGCAAGGGCGGTTCGGAGGGCCGCGGAGCGGCCACCGGCCTCGGCGGCTTTTACGTATTTGATGCCTTGCGGGAAAAGCTCGGTCTGCCGGAAAAATGCAGCGTGGTGGTGCAGGGCTTCGGCAACGTGGGCCTAAACGCCGCGGAAATTTTCGAAAAACACGGACACAAAATCGTAGCGGCTTCGGACTCCAAAGGCGGAGTTTACAACGAGGCCGGGCTGGATGTGGCAAAGCTCGCCGAACATAAGAAATCCGCCGGTACCCTGGCGGGATTCCCGGGCGCGAAATACATCACCAACGAAGAACTGCTCGAAACGGAATGCGATGTTTTGATACCCGCCGCATTTGAAAATGTAGTCACGGGCGAAAATGCCGGCAAACTACGCGCCAAGGCTGTCCTCGAGCTTGCCAACGGCCCCCTCACTCCGGAG
>DASZPN010000049.1:0-5485 GCA_035549995.1 Minisyncoccota bacterium | reverse complement strand
AGAGTCAAAAAAATCCTGCTGCCGATCTGGGCCGATTGCCTGAGGCTTTTGCATCCTTTTATTCCGTTTGTCACCGAAGAAATCTGGTCCCTGGTGCCCGATAATAAAAATTTATTAATGACTGAGACGTGGCCCGTAAAGTAAAATAATGTTTCCCAGCAACCCAAAAATTCTCGGGCTGGCGCTTTTGGGAGGCATAGTGCCTTCCCTGGTTTGGTTGTGGTTTTGGCTAAAGGAAGAGGACAAGAGGCACGAACCGGTCGGCTTGCTTACTGTCTGCTTCCTGGTGGGCATGATCGCGGTGTTTTTCGTTTTACCCATCGAGAGATTTATCCAGAGCAATTTTGCCGGAGGCGGATTCCAAGTCGTCGGCTGGGCCGCAGCCGAAGAACTGATGAAATACTTGGCAGTGTTTATTATCGTCCGCAGATCCGGCGCCATAGACGACCCCCTGGACTGGGCGATATATCTCATGACCGCAGCCCTGGGCTTTGCCGCGCTTGAGAACGCGCTCTTTCTGCTCAAGCCCCTGTCCCTTTCCCAGGCCACGGTCGGCGTCCTGACCGGGCAGTTGCGCTTTCTGGGCTCCACGTTGCTTCACACAATCTCCTCCGCCACCATCGGTATATCCATCGGATTGTCATTTTATATGGATAAATTCAGAAAAAACCAATATCTGGTGGCCGGCATAGTGGCGGCGATTGCCTTGCACAGCGCCTTTAACTTTTTTATAATGAAAGGCGAAGGAAGCGATTTTCTGAAGGTCTTTGGGTTCTTGTGGGTGGTAACCATAGTCGTTATGTTACTTTTTGAAAAGTTGAGAAGAATGAAATCTTAAGTTTATTATTTAGCAATCTATTTTTATGGAAAAACAAAACAGAAAGAGGAGTTTCTTTGAACGCCTGACCGGTAGCATCCGCGCCGAGGAAGACGACTATGAAGAGGAGTTGCAGGAACCGGCACGGGGCGGCAAAGCCTCTGCTGTAGCAAATCCGGCCTGGATGGAAGAAGACAACGACGAGGCCGAGCTCACCGTAGACGTATATCAGACTCCGGACGAGATAGTGGTGCAGACAATGGTAGCCGGCGTAAAACCGGAAGATCTGGAAATAACCACCACCAGGAATATGATCACAATTCGCGGCAAGCGCGAAGAGAGCCGTATGGTGGACGAGGAGGATTACTTCACCAAGGAGCTTTACTGGGGCAGTTTCTCCCGTACCATTTCCCTGCCGCAAGAGGTTGAACCGGAAGAAACTGAAGCCACCGAAAAGAACGGCCTCTTGACCGTCAAACTCCAAAAGATAGATAAGGAAAAAAGGACCAGCGTCAAAGTAAAGTCCGCTTAGTCTCTAAAATTATGTGCCGAGACCCAGGTTCGAACTGGGGACCCTTCCCTCTTCAGGGGAATGCTCTACCAACTGAGCTATCTCGGCGTGTTTTGGTTTTGGGGCGCACCCATACTTTTAAAGAAATCGCTGACATTACCGGACGTATTGGATATGGAAGCAAAAGTACTGGACACCTTTTGCAGATACGGCTGGATATAATAAAACCCTCCGACTGCCGCCCCGATTATAACCAGCCAATACAGCGTATGCAAAAATGCGGCCCGCCGCTGGGCCCGGCGCATTTTGGAAAGCATGTGGTTGTTGGACTTGGCGAGCTCGAGAACGTTCGCGAGCGTCTTTTTATCTTCCGGATCCACGGAAGCCATATTATCATAAAAACCGGCCAAAGCCAATTTTCAAAGGGCCTTTTGTGTGCTAGATTGTAAGGACTGCCCCCGTAGTTCAATGGATAGAACAGTTCCGTCCTAAGGAATAGATGTACGTTCGATTCGTGCCGGGGGCACTTTTAGATAAAGCCGAGGAGCTTGGCAATCTTGGGCTTGTCAAAACCCACGGTGAGGTCGTTGTCAATCACTATGACCGGCACGCCCAGCTGGCCGGACTTTTGGACCATTTCCTTCCTTTTTTCGATGTCGCTGGCCACGTCGTACTCGGTGTAGCTTACGTTGTTAGCCTTAAAAAACTCTTTGGCCATATGGCAAAAGTGGCAAGTGGGGGTGGAATAAATGGTTACGTTGTGCATGTGATTTTGCAAAATCACGTCGCGTAATTGTCCATTTAAACGCGACGCAATTCTAATTACCTTTTAATCTCTCCATTATAGCATACCTGTCAAGCACCCGGAAAACTGTGCGGCTGGCGGGAATCGAACCCGCGCCCGATGCTTGGGAAGCACCAGTTCTGCCACTAAACTACAACCGCTTGACCTTTATTTAAACAGATTTTTGAAAAAAGACCAGAAGCCACCCTTGGATTCCGCCGAGGCGTTGGCTGAATTTTTGTCGTCCACGATTACCACCACCCCCTCCCCGTCTTTGGCCAGGCCGAATTTCTGCCGGATAGAATCCTCCACGCCTTCATCCGTGCCGAGTTTTTGAATCTCGGAAGAAACCTGGGATTTTTGCTCTGTCAGGTCGGAAACTTTCTGCTCGGCCAGTTTTTCATTTTTAGCCGTCTCTCGCAGCTTGCCCATCAGAATAAATAAGTTCCAAATAAACACCAGCAAGACGGCACCCAGAAGGAAGAGGAACACTTTCGATTCGAGTACTCTCCGAAGCCCGCGTTTTTGTTGAAAATTCCTCATAAAAATGCTACATTACCAATGTAAAAGATTATATGCTTTTCCACAAGAAACATCAAAAGAAAATACAGGCAATCTGGATGGTTTTGAGCATCATCGTGGCTTTGGGCATGGTGCTTTTGTATTCCTACTCGGCCATAATCTCCAGTAGCAAGTAATTAGTTTTCCTTGCCCCGCATCATCTTTAGGAACACTTCCTGCGGAATGTTCACCCGTCCGCGCTCTCTCATTTTTTTCTTGCCCCTTTTTTGCTTCTCCAGAAGCTTTTTCTTGCGGGACACGTCGCCGCCGCCCACGACCTTGGAGCCGTGCATCATCACATCTTTTCGGAAGGCCTTGACCGTGCGGGAAGAAATTATCCGGCCCAGAGCCTGTGCCTGGATCTTGGTCTCAAACTGCTGGCGCGGCAGAATAGCGTGAAGTTTTTCCACGGCCTTTTCCGCTTCTTCCTCAATGCGTTTTTTGGACACCACCCGCGAGAAAGCCGGCACGGCCTCCCCTGCCACCAGAATATCCAGCCTGGACACGTTGGCTTCGCGCATACCTTCGATTTCATAGGAAATGGACGCGTAACCGGACGAGGCGCTTTTGAGCTCGTCAAAAAAATTGCGCATAAGTTCCCGGAGCGGCATCGAGAGGGTAATCGCCGAGCGGCTGTCGCCGAAGTTTTCCGTCTCGCCTACCTCGGCCTCGTGATCAAAGAGAAGCTGCATAATATTGCCGAGGTAGGTGGCCGGGGTAATTATCTTTACTTTGACCCAGGGCTCCGCCACTTTGGATACGTTGCCGTCGTCCGGGAAAAAATACGGCGAGTATATTTTTTCTTTTTTGCCGTTCTTAAGTTCAACTTCATAGGTTATAGACGGCGTGGTTATGACCAGATTGAGGTTGAATTCCCGGCGCAGGCGCTCTGTGATGATTTCCAGGTGAAGCATTCCCAGAAAGCCGAGTCGGAAACCCCGGCCCAAGGAGCCCGAAGATTCCTCTTCATAAGAAAAGGCCGAGTCAGAGAGTTTTAGCTTGCCGAGCGCAAGCTTGAGCTCGGCAAAATCGTCCGCATCCTCCGGGAAAATTGAGGCCCACACTACCGGCCGGGGCTCTTCGTAGCCGGGCAAGGCCGGCAAGGGATGCTTGGAATTCACAATAGTATCGCCCACCCGGGAAACTCCGGGCTTTTTGATGCCCGTCACGATATAGCCGATTTCTCCCGCAACAAGCTCCGTGCGGGCAGTTTCCTCCGGAGAAAAGGTTCCGACTTCCAGGGATATAAACTTTTCGCCCGAAGCGGAGAATATAAGCGTGTCCCCTTTTCCCACCCTGCCGTCCAGCACCCGGATAAATACGATGACCCCGCGGTGATTGGAATATTTGAAGTCAAACACCAAAGCGCGCAGGCTGTCGCTCGCGTGATAAGTTTCCTTGGGCGGTTCTACCCTTTTGACCACTTCTGCCAGTAAATTTTCTACGCCTTCACCGGTCTTGCCGGATACGAGTAAAACCTCCTCCGGATCACAGCCGAGAAGTTTTACAACCTCTTCCCGGGTGTCTTCCACCCGGGCCAGAGGCGAATCGATTTTTGACAGTACCGGAATTATCTTGAGCCCGCCTTCGCGCGCCATCGAAAGCGTGGTCAGAGTCTGCGCCTGCACGCCTTGGGTGGAATCCACGAGGAGAATCGAGCCCTCCACGGCCTTGAGCGCGCGGGAGACTTCGTAAGAAAAATCTATATGGCCCGGAGTATCAATCAGGTTCAAGACATAAGTCTGGCCTCCGCTTTTGTACTCCATTCTGACCGGCTGCATCTTGATGGTGATGCCCCGCTCGCGCTCGAGCTCCATCGAGTCCAGTACCTGCTCCCGCATTTTTCGCTCCGGTATGGTGTGCGTAATCTCAAGCATCCGATCAGCCAAGGTGCTCTTGCCGTGGTCGATATGTGCGATGATGCTAAAATTTCGAATGTGTTTTAAGTCCATATTATTCGATAAAGCCTCCTGCTTGGTGGCGCCATAGTTCGGCGTAAACGCCGTCCTTGGCCAAAAGTTTTTTATGCGTGCCTTCTTCGACTATTCGACCTTTTTCTAGAACTATAATTCTGTCCATCTTTTGAATAGTGCTCAATCTGTGAGCTATAACTATGGTGGTGCGGTTTTCCATCAAGGATTGCAGAGCTTCCTGTATGTAAGATTCGCTAACACTGTCGAGAGAGCTCGTGGCCTCGTCCAGAACCAGAACCGGGGACTTCTTGAGCATCGCCCGAGCTATCGCTACGCGTTGGCGCTCTCCGCCAGAGAGTTTGACTCCGCGTTCCCCCACTAATGTATCATACCTTTTCGGCAGGTTTTCTATAAATTCAGCGGCGTGGGCTTTGGCTGCCACATCCTGTATCTCGTCTTCAGTGGCCCCCGGCTTACTGTAGGCAATATTATCCCTTATAGAGCGATGGAACAAGATTGGCTCCTGTGGCACATAGGAAATAACGTCCCGTAAATCGTCTTGAGTGATATTTTTGATGTTTTGGCCGTCTATGAGTATCTCTCCGCTTTCTATGTTCACAAAACGCAGAAGCAGGCGAGTAATCGTGGATTTGCCGCTACCGGAGTGCCCGACCAGACCTATTTTTTCGCCCGGCCTAATAGCCAAATTGAAATCTTTGAAAACCTGCAGGCCCTCGGCGTACCCGAAGGAAATATTTTTGAATTCGACTCTCCCTTCGCTGGCAGCAACTTTCTTGGGCTGTTCGGGATCCAGTACGTCGGGGGTGATATCGAATATATCCACTATCTCCTGCATCTCGGTCAAGGATTTTACTCCTTTGGTCATAGACCGGCCCAAA
>DASZPN010000048.1:0-3538 GCA_035549995.1 Minisyncoccota bacterium | reverse complement strand
GTATGGTGTTCCAAGGTGTCAAAATCAACCACGATGCACCACGGTGTGCCGATTTCGTCCTGCCGGCGGTAGCGCTTGCCGATATTGCCGTTGTCGTCCCAGGCCACCCGGCCGAACTCGGCTTTGAGCGGAGCATAAACTTTTTCTTCGGCGTATTTCACCAGCTCCGGCTTGTTCTTTAGCAAGGGCGACACGGCGCAAATAACCGGCGCGATACTGGGCTTGAATTTCAAAAATGACCGCGATTCGCCGTCTTTTTCATCCTCCGCATAGGCGGAAATCATAAGTGCGAGAATTGCGCGGTCCACGCCGAGCGAAGGCTCGATCACATGCGGAGTTATTTTTTCCTTGGCTTCTTCATCTATGTACTCCAGCTTATGATTCTTAAGGTCGAAATCCGTGCGATAAGCCAAGCCAAAAAGCTCTTTGCGGCCGAAGGGATAGTCAAACTCAAAGTCCACCGTGCGTTTAGAATAGTGGGCCCGGTCGCCGTCCGGCACCTCGAGCTCGTGCACTTTTTTCATATCTATGCCGACTTCTTCCATCCAGGCGCGCATCTCGCTTTTGAAATATTCAAAAGACTTCTCCCACTCCGCGGGCCGGACAAAGTATTCTATCTCCATCTGCTCGAATTCGCGCTGGCGGAAAAGAAAATCCCGCGGGGTGATTTCGTTGCGGAAAGCCTTGCCGATCTGAGCGATGCCGAACGGCAGCTTTGGATGGAAAGCGTCCACCACGTTTTTGAAATTGACAAAAATTCCCTGTGCGGTCTCCGGCCGGAGATATGAAGTGGCGGAAGAATCGTCGCTCGCGCCGACTTTGGTCGCAAACATCATATTGAACTGCATAACTTTTCCCAATTTCCCTCCGCAATCCGGACACTTCGTCTGATCTTCAAGCTGATCCGCGCGGAATTTGTGGTGGCACTTTTCGCACTCCACCATCGGGTCGGCAAAGCCGGCCACGTGGCCGGAGGCAGCCCACACCTCCTGCCGCATTAGAATAGCTGCATCCAGGCCGTACATATCCCGGCGGGAATCCACAAACTTCTTCCACCAGGATTGCTTTACGTTGTTTTTCAAAGCCACGCCCAGGTGCCCCCAGTCAAAAGTGCCGCCCAGGCCGCCGTATATCTCCGAGCCCTGAAAGACAAACCCGCGGCGCTTGCACAGGGAAACTATTTTTTCCATAAGATCGGAACCTTCGGTTTTTTCGGCTTGTTTGCTCATAGCTGCTACTCTACCACACGATCCCCGTTGGGCGGAAACAGCGCATCGTTCGGCAAGCGAGTGGAAAGCGAATTTTTGTTCACAGTCACATCCGTGTCGGCAAAATCGTCGTGTCCGGTCAAGGTCGCGTCATTCACCAAGACCGGGCTCGTGCCCACCTGCGATAGCGAAGGAGTAAAGCCTATCTGGAAAGAGACTTCCCTGCCGGGGCCCACGATGCCCGCGCCTTTGTCGATGGAGCCGACGTTCCAGGTTATAGTCTTGGTCGAATCGTTGTAAGTCACGTTCTCGGTGCTGGGCGAAGTCTGGCCCACAAATCTCACCCAGGGGGGCAAGGTAGCGCTGACCTTGGCGTTGGAAATGCTGTTGGAAGTGTTGGATACGTCCCAGACCACGGTATAGGTAGTCTCCTCTGCGGACTTGGGCGGAATAGGACCAGTGTTCGTGAACGCGCCGGAATAATACAAAGCCTTGGCAGCCAGATTCACATCAGAAATTATGTTGACTGTCTTGGATTCGGAGCTTTTGAGCTGGTTGACCGCCTCGCCCTCGAGCGGCTGTTTGCCGCTGATGGAAACGTCTACATTTATAACCGGATTGGTTATGATCTGGCCCAGAGAGGAAGTCAGAGGCGAGACGGTAAAGGTAACCGAACCGGAATCACCCGGATTTACTTCCGCAAAGCCGTTTTTGAAATTTTTATCCCAAGTGATCGTGTCGTCCACGGAATTGTAAAAACCGTCCAAGACATTTATGGTCTTTCGGTTGAGCGCGTTGCCGGAAACCTTGGCGACTATCTGAAGATCGTCTATCTTGGTGTACAGATTGTTAGCCCAGTGAATCTCCGCGGAGATGGGCTGGCTGCTCGGGGCGGCGTACTCGCTCGCATACTGGCCGTTTATGTACAGCTGAGCGGATATAAAAGGCTTGGAAATAGTTATGAGATGCGCGACGGAGTCAAAGACAACGTCAATGGAAGAATTGTCGTTGGCGGACTGCGAACCGCTGGAGATCTTGAAATTCTTCTGTTCGTCCGCGAACACATCCACCATCTTGCCCGTAATGGAAATGTCCTCCTCTGCGCCCGGAGAAAGGCTGCCCAGGCTCCATGCGTTGTTACCATAGGATGGCGCAGGGTTGGCGGATTCAAATTGGAAACCGACCGGATAATCTACCTTTAGCAACAGGCCCTGGGAGGGGCTGGTGGCATTCAAGACTTCTTTTATATTCAAGGTCACTTCCTGATTGGGCGTGATTGTATCCGGCGCGTCCACGGACAGATTGATAGGCGAAGAATTGATGGATACCGCATAATCTTTCTCCTTTACGAAAATTGCATTGGAACCCTGGACCCGATATTCGATGGATACCTTGATGTCGCGGGTGCTGCCCTGTTCGCCGAAAAGAGTTACTTTGATGTTTTCATTGTGAACCGAACCGGCGGGGATATCACCGATGGATTGGCGGAAGCGCTCAGTGTTGTCCGTGGAGCCGTTTTCGGAAGAACCTTTGGGATACTCCACGACCAAATCGACGGACTGAAGCGCGGAGCTGTTCTTATTCGTGATGCTGACCACCAGCGGCAGTTCTTCCCCGCCCGAAGCAAAGCTGTTGCCCAGGATGGAGATGTCGATGTTGTTGTTTGAGACCGTATTGCCGCCGTCAAAGAACATATAGCCCGCGTAGCCGCAGGCTAGCACGAAAAATATTATGGAATATATGAAAATCTTCTTGAAAACGGAGCTTCTGGCCAGCACCTTCCGGCCGAGACCCTTGGAAGAATCGCTGCTTTGCCAGGCTTCGGGAACCTCCTTTGGGGCGTGATAGGTAAAATCATAGCGCTCTCCGCGCGGCGGTTGATAGCTTTTGCTGGAGAGTCGCTTTTTCAAGTCTTCGATCTTGTTCAGCTTTTCATTGTCCTCAGACGGCATAGTTGGAATACAGACAGTATATCACAATTGGCTCTCCCGGAGCGCGCGGTTGATCTCGGACAAAATCTCCGTCCTTTGCTTTTTGGCCTCGAAAACGAGTTCGCGATCCAAGGGAGATGCTACGAGTTTCTCCGAAACTTTCCCGCCGCCGATATAGCCCAAGTGGGACAGCAGACGCAGCACTATGATAGCCTCAATGCCAGTATAGTCGCCGCTGTCCTCGGCCTGTTCCAGGAATTTGAGCCCGGAAACGAATTCGGAAAAAAGTTCCGGATTGGATTCTTCGCCGGCCAGAAGGCGGCGCAAGAGGAGCGAGATACTCGCGGTGATCCTCATGGCTTCCGGCTTTTTGCCGAGATCTGGAAGCAATTCAGCCTT
>DASZPN010000047.1:0-7730 GCA_035549995.1 Minisyncoccota bacterium | reverse complement strand
GTTCCTCCAGAACGGCAATGGATTTCATAGGCTCGGGCTGATTGCCGATGAATCGCTCGGACAGACGCACGATCTCCGCCAGGGCATCGCTCTGTATGCGCGTGTGGGTGATCTCGGCGGTGTTTTTGAGTATGGCGAGCGTATCCTCCGGTCCGGATGGCAAAAGGTCCACCTTTTCAAACTTGGACAAAAACTCCGGATGATTTTTCAGGACCTGGTCGTAGTTGGCGTAGTCGGTAGTGGCAATTATGCCGAGGTGCGGCCGGGTTAGATAAGGCAAGATACGCTGATAAGCGGACTCGTAGCCGTGGATATTCTTGATGACCAGAATCACGTTGCCCGCCTTCTCGGCCTGATGAAGCGCAGCATCCAAATCCTCCAGGGTGATGCCTTCGATTTCGAGCTCTACAACCCGGTGGTGCCGAATGCCCGGAAAAGACAAGCCCGAGCGCCCCAGCCGGCCCAGGTATTCGCACAAGGAGCTTTTGCCCACGCCGGTCTCCCCCACCAAAAGGACGTTGTGATTGGTGTCTTTGGAGAGCCCGCGCTCGATCATACGCAGAGCTTTGTCCTTGCCGTAGATCTTTTTGGCCGCTGGTGAGCAAAGGTCGCGGCTGTGCTTGTTCAGCACATAAGTATTGCCATAGGATAGGCTCGCGCCAAAACTATCGGAGCGAATGAGAGATTCTTCGCTTATTTTGAATGGTACAAGCAAAAAAATCGGAAAGCTCAGCAACACTAAAAAGGTGAACCAGAGGCCGAGAATTATAAGTATTACCCTCGCGACAAATCCGATCAGCCGGGAAACCACCGCGAAGGCGACTTTTTCGATGAAAGAAAAATTTGCGCCTTCGGCCCGATCCATCTGCCAGGGCGCAAACAAAGTACGCAGCAAAAGAGGGGTGGAGAAAGCGTTATACGCGTAATTAAGCAGATTTTTCCAAGACGTTATGCCCGGATGCATAAGCGTATTTTAACACGAACCGAAAACAAATACCCGCCTTGCGGCGGGTATTTGCGGCACATACGTTGCTTTACGAAAAATGTGAGATCACCTCACACTCACATCGCCAGTATAGCATATTCCGAAAATAAATGCAAGAAAACCGGGATTGTGCTATACTCCCCCTCGGAGGCGCCGGATAACCGCCCCGGCCTTAGGGCCGCGGGAGGAAAGTCCGAACACACAGCCCCGACGTACGTCGGGATTAAACGTAGCGGGTAACGCCCGCCGTCCGCAAGGATAGAGGTGCGAACAGAGACGAGTCCCGCCGCGAGGCGGGAGTGAAACGGCAAAATCCTTACGCGTGTGCAAGATCGTGCCCCGCCGCAAGGCGCGGGAGAATCGCTTGACTCCGAGAGCAATCGAGGAGCTAGATAAATGGTTATCACCCTGACGAAAGGAAGGGTACAGAATTCGGCTTATAGACGCCCCCGAAAAGATGAAAATCCCCCGCCAAAAGCGGGGGATTTTCTATTGACTTTTATAATTTAATATGATAAAATCATTAGTATATGACTCTGAGAAATTTGCGTAAAATAGCGACTGTAGCGGGGGTGGCCCTGGGCCTACTCTTTGCTTCCACGGTCCTGGCAGCAAGCCAGGGAACCGTTTCCGCTACCCTCTCCGGCTCAATCAATCCAAACGGCCGATTAACAACTGTCTGGTTTGAATACGGCACGGATGCAAACCTAGCCAAGAGCAACGAAACTCCGCACGCATCGATAAGCGCCGGCATGAGCTCAATACCTTTTACGGAAGACGTTACGGGCCTCACCCCGGACACCACTTACTATTTCCGCATAGTGACCGACAACGGCGAGCAGGAAACCAAGGGCAATATCCTGTCTTTCAAGACAATCTCGCTCGCGGCCAATGCGCCGGGTTCTGGAGAAGCCGGCGCCAGCCAGGCGTCTGCGGTCAGCACCGAAAATATGCTCTCGATCAAGCCCGCTGCGGACAGCATCCCGGCCGGATCGGAGACGGACTACGTCATAACTTTCGATAACAACACAGGCGCCGAGCTTGATGATGCCGTAATTTTCGCCAGCCTGCCAAACGAACTGTCCTTGTCCGATGCCAATGGCGGAACCGTGGAGCCGGACGGCCGGCTGTTATTTAAGCTGGGCACGGTTACAGAGGGCCAGAGCGGCATAATTACTTTTAAGGCCAAAGTGAACGATCTGGCCCGAGATGCTGGCACGGCGGTGGTGACCGCGGAGATGTCTTATTACACGCCCGGAGCGCCGGATTTAGCAAAAAACGAAACCGCTTACGCTGTCACCAATATTTCGGACGGCAGCGCCCTGGCGGCAAGCATATTCAACGGTTCCAGTTTTCTTTTCCTGCCTTTGTTTATCTGGATAATACTTATACTTTTAGTATTGGTGATAATAATCGCCGTCAGAAAAAGCCTGCTTAGAAAGAAAGCCGGCGGCGATATGAATGAAGATGAGTATCCTATTCGGCCGACGCCTGGTCCGAAGAATTCTTAACGTTTTCTTTCTGGGCCTCTTCGGCCAAAACATCATCTATGGAGCACACGCCGGAAACACAGGCGAATTCTTTTGAGCCGACGGTATTGTCATCCTGCTCGTAGTAGACCAGCTTGGAGAAGTCGATGTGCTTTATTTCCTTGACGCGCCTTTCGTATTCTTCTTTGGAAATCTCTTCATAGGGAGCCAGCTGATAGACGTGGTCGGAACGGGGCAGGAATGAAAGTCCGCCGACTATATCCCAATTTTCATAAATAAAGTTTGCTACTTCGATCCACTCGTCCGGACCCACGTAAATCGTGACGGACGGATTGTGCTCGATATAATTCATCTTGAGGCGCTTCCATTCCTTGAGAAGATCGATGGCGGAAACCGCATCGCGGGTGACCGCGCCTTCGGGGGCCTTGATCGGAAATTCCAGCACGGCCACGGTGGAATTTGCGGTGGAATAGCCTATCTCAGCTTTGGAAGGCACGCCCTGGTCTTTGATCAGCTGAAAGAGCGGATCGTTGGTGGCGATGCGCACGCGGCGGATGTAATACTTGCCGAACCAAGGGTGCATACCGGAGCCTACGTACAGAAGCTGGCCGGAGTTTCCGTGCGGCTTGACGGTGGTGATGCAGGTGGAAGAATTTATGCCGAGCTTCTTTGCGTATTCTTTGTTCACCCGGATAGACTCGTCTCGAAGCTGCTGCAATACTTTGTCGTTCCTGATAGTTTTGTTGTCAAAGTAGCCGGTGATGGAAACGCCTAGCAGAGCTTCATCTTCGCAATTTTCCTTCCACTCTTTGGAGAGATAGCCAAAATTGGTCAACGAAGCCTGATAAGTGCCAAGGATGGTGGACAAGCGCACTTTCCTCTTTAGATCCGCCAGGGTATCCTGCGGGCGCACCACTATGGAAGTGAGGTTGCAGAATTGCTTGGAGCGAAGGGTAATCTCTCCGCAAGGATTGCTGCCCGGCAGTTCTACTATGTTGTTTTGGTCGTCGATAATGCCGGCTTTTTTCCAGTTTTCGATTCTGCGCTTGGGCAGCTGAGACAAGAGGCCGCCCCGGTTGAAAATGCCGCGTTCGCCGGTGCCGCTTTTGATGAGTTCTATCCATTCATCCAGAAATTCGGAAGCAGAAGGCTTTTGGTTGTACACGGCGGAGTTGTTCGCCATCGAACGCTGGCCGTTGTCCACCCAAAACTGGCCCTGCTTGGACTTTCGCATAGATTCGTCGTCTATGTCCGAGAGAGAAATCAGAGCGCTTCTGCGTACTCCGCCCGCGACCACGATGAGGCCGATCTGGCAGATGATATCGTGCACGTCTATATTCGTGAGGCGCTTGCCCTGACGAGCCAGGATCCTGGCCTTGGTAAAGTTTATGAGATCGATGAGCGGCTGGGGACCGGAAGCGCGGCCGCCGGCAGTCTTGAGGCGGGCGCCGGCAGGACGGATCTTGGAATAATCAAAATCGATGTCGTAACCGTCCGTCCAGGTGTTACAAGCGAGCACAAAAGCATCCGCCCAGCCTTCCTTGCTATCTTCCACCACGTGCTTGGCGACCTTCTTGCCGTTCTGTCTTTTGATCTGGGGAAACTTCTGCACGGTCTCGGACTCTACGGAGAAACCCAGACCCGCGCCGGACATAAGTATGTACATTATCTCGCCGAGATCCTGCCAGGATGCCGGAGCGATGTAAGAGCAGTTGTATGCCCAGACGTTGGACTTTCGGCAAGCATCGCCCGCGGACCACAGGAGGCGCATCGAGGGGCAGACCTCTTGGCGCAGTATGCCTTCACGAACTTCCGCGTAATCCTTTTCAGAAATTTTCTTGCCGACGTTCTCCCGCATATAGTCCATAAAACGGTCGATAGTCTCGATCCAAGTCTCGCGGCGTCCGAGGTCATCGCGCCATTTGGAGTACGTGCGATAGAAAATGAACTCTTCGTATGGAGAAACAAAGTAAGAACTGGATTCGTCGAAAACTTTTTTATTTTCGGGCGGTACGGTGCCTACTTCCCGACGCAATTCCGCCCTCTTTTGCCTGTATATTATGTATGACTTGGCGGTGGAATGGAATCCCATATCCATAAGCTCGGCTTCCACCAGATCCTGGACCATTTCCACGGTCGGAATGAACTTTTTATCGGCGCTTTCTTCCTTTATATGAGTCAATTTATGAAAAACTTTCTTGGCAATACTCTCGGATTCTTTTTCGCTACCCTCGCCGGCGGCGGAGAAGGCTTTATTGACGGCAATGATGATGCGGTCCAAATCAAACGGCATCACATCACCTTCGCGACTCCTGATATTTTTGATTTTTCCGAGCTCTTTGGCCGGGAGAATTGCGTCTTTTTTCATACAGCTCATTCTACTACCAAAATTTTTTTTATGCGATGGGGAAAACCCCAAAAATCCCCTAAAGGAAACGTCTCGGGCCGGCTGTAAATGCCTTTGCCGTTTCGGTTAGAATTTTCAAGCTATTTTGAGGATAAAAATTCGGCCTGGTCCCCGGCCGAGAGATTGTTTTTTTCGGAGAAACCGGAAATGACCTCCAGGACGTACAAGGCATCCTCGGGAGGGGTGAAAATTTCGGGATACGATGCGGGTTCCGCGGATTTTTCTATGTACACAACCCTCTTGTCCGCCGAAAGCCAGATGATATCGATGGGAAAATTCATATCCTTCATCCAAAAACCGTACTTAGCGGGAGAATTAAAAACAAAAAGCATTCCTTGATCGGGCGACAAGCCGTCGCGACCGGAGAGTCCTCTCTCTTGAGTCGATTGATCAAGCGCCAAATCCACATTTACGGTCTCCCCTGCGATGCGGACTGCTCCGACGGAAGAGATATCGACAACAGCCGGCGTATTTCTGTGATTCACCAGAGCCAAAATCAAAATTAATATCGCCCCGCCGACAATAATATAATTTTTTTTAAAGTTTTTGATCATTTGGAATTATATTCAGCCAAAAAGTCGCGCTTGAAATCAGGAAACCTATCATCCAGAATCGCCTGCCGGATATTTTTCACCAGATGGATGGTAAAGTAGAGATTGTGGATCGATGCCAAGGTGCCGGCAAGCATTTCCTTCCCGCGAAAGAGATGGCAGAGGTACGCGCGGGAATAATTTTTGCAAACATAGCACCCGCAATCTTTTTCAACCGGAGAAAAATCTTTTTTAAACTCTGCATTGGTGATATTTATTTTTCCTTCACAAGTGTACAGCGTGCCGTTGCGCGCGTTCCTGGTCGGCGCGACGCAATCAAAAAGATCCACGCCGTTCTCCACACCCGAGAGAATATCCTCCGGCTCGCCGATGCCGAGAAGGTGGCGCGGTTTTTCTTCCGGCAACACTTCATTCACCCAGCGCACCGCATCCGACATATCTTCCTTGGCAAAACTTCCGCCGATGCCGAAGCCGTCGAAACCCATCGCGCCGATTATCGACGCGGATTTTTTTCTCAGGTTCTCGTCGCGCCCGCCCTGCACGATGCCGAAGAGGGCGGGTGAAAACGAGGAGCTGTTTCTGTTTTTGAGTTCGCGAGGGTCCCGTCCAAAAGAATTGGCCGGGCGCAGCGACGAAAAAACGGAAGCAGCTCCGAGTAATTTTTTGTGTTCTTTCAAACTCCTCTCCGCCCAGCGGTGCGTACGCTCCAAGGCTTCCTCCTGATAACGCAGATCTTCCGCGGGACTGGTGCATTCGTCAAATGCAAAAATTATGTCCGCGCCCAGATTGTGCTGTATTTGTATGGATTTTTCGGGGGTGATGTAATGAATCGAACCGTCCAGATGGGATTTGAAGGACACGCCGTCCGCGCCGATTTTCGCCAGGCGCGGTGCATCGGAATCATCAAAGCGCTCGGGTATCATAAGGGTCGGGTCGGTAATCTTGGTTATTTTGGAAATATCTTTGCCGTAAGCGACGCCTAGCGAGAACACTTGGAAGCCGCCGGAGTCCGTCATAGTAGGTCCGGGCCAGTTCATGAACCGGCCGATGCCGCCAGCATCACGCACGAGCTCGTCGCCGGGCTGCAGATACAAGTGATAGGTATTGCCGAGCACTATTTCCGCGCCGAGCTCGCGCACCATCTCCGGCGTGAGCGCTTTGACCGATGCCTTGGTCGCGACCGGCACGAAGGCCGGCGTATGGATATCGCCACGCGAAGTGCGGAGGGTTCCCGCGCGCCCGAGCGCGCCCGGTATTTTTTTTTCTATTTCAAATCGCATTTATTTCTCGACTTCGACAAACGCCAGGTCTTCCACATTCACCGGCGACACAAGCAGTGCTTTTGTAAAAGCGTCGCGCGGATCGGAAATTATTCCCGCGACAGTTCCGAGTACATAATTCTCGATGCCGGGCAAGCGAACTTCCGTGCCCGGAGAAATGGAAAAATCGTGAGGCAGGGTAATTTCAAAATTTCCTCCCCCGCGGCCGACCGCCTGCATAAATGCATCCTGCCCGGTGATAACTGCTTCCGTCTTTTCGCCCGGATTCGAGAAAAGCAAAACTTTTGCGGAAGACGCCGAGACTTGGGCGATGTAACCGATTGGGACATTGCCCAAAGCGAAAACCCGGTCGCCTGTGGAAACACCGGCATCCGAACCCGCATCTATGACGAGAGTGTCGTAAGCGGAAATATTCGGCTTGGCTAAGATGCTCGCCACGATCATATTGGCGGAGGAAGATTTTCGACCGAGAATCGTTTTCAACCGTTCGTTCTCATCCACCACCGAAGCATAATTTGAGAGCAGGGCATTTTTTTGCGCCAGCTCGGCGGAAAGATTTTGATTTTCTTTGTATAAAATTTCCTTGGAGACAAAAAAGGGCGAGATGTTTTTTATTTTTGCCCCAGCGTGCCGGCTGAGAACCATCACCGGGCGAAATATCGCGGAAGCCGCGCGGGAAAGGCCCTGGTAAACACTCGCCCTAAAAAATATCAATAGTATCGCAAGGACCGCGACCGCTGCCGCGTAGACTATTTTCTTCTGTCTGGATTTTTTATCTAGGAGGTAGCTCATCTTGGTTTCCGATCAAGACTTCCTGGTAAGCTGGCAGGTCGTCCAATATGACGCCGGTACCGCGCGCCACCGCCGAAAGCGGATCGTCCACCACGTACACGGGAATCTTAAGAACGCTCTCAAGCAAGCGATCCAGCCCGGAAATTAGCGCGCCGCCGCCGGTCAAGGTAATACCGCGCTTCATCACGTCCGAAAGGATCTCGGGCGGAGTGCTTTCCAATACAT
>DASZPN010000046.1:0-2780 GCA_035549995.1 Minisyncoccota bacterium | reverse complement strand
CTTCCTCGCCGAGCCCATGTTTTTTATCATACTTTTCAAGTTCTTTGCGAATTTGCTTATACACCTTCATCATCCCCGTCGCGCCCTCGGAAAGATTTTCAAAGCTTACCAGATGCGCGAGCTCGCGGGTGCGCTTGATGTGCCGCAGAAATTTCACCCCGAGGCCCCGGCCTTCATTCGCGCCCTCTATGAGGCCCGGGATGTCTGCGATTATATAGCCGTAAAAATCGCCGAGGTTCGGATCAAGAGTGGTGAATTGATAGTTGCCGACCCTGGCCGCTGCGTTGGTGATGGCATTCAAGAGCGAGGATTTGCCGGCGTTCGGCAGGCCCACTAGGCCAAGATCGGCAAAGAGTTCCAGCTCGATTTCAAAATCTCCTTTTTCGCCTTCCGCGCCTGGGCGCCACTCGCGCGGAGTAGTGTTGGTAGAGCTTTTGAAATGTTCGTTGCCGTAGCCGCCGTAGCCGCCGCGAAGAAGCAGAATTTTTTCACCTTCGTGCGTGAGCTGCCATCTCTCTTCGGTATCCGGATTCGTGATTATGGAACCAATCGGCAACTCCAAAATAAAATCCTTGCCCGCCTTGCCGTGCAGACTCTTGTTGCCGCCGTCTTCGCCTCGCCCGGCCCGAAATTCTTTTTTCGCAGTGTAACGCGAGAGCGCGTGCACATCCCGGATAGCCATGACAAAGAAGTCTCCGCCCCGCCCGCCGTCCCCGCCGGCCGGACCGCCCTGCGGAATGAATTTCTCCTGCCGCCAGCGCACTACGCCATCGCCTCCCCGGCCGGCCTCGGCGTGTATTTTTATTTCGTCGATAAAAGCCATATGTATTAAGACTTAACCGCTATTTCCGCTAATCGTATCGCACCCTTTTTTGACTTTGCCACAGCTAAAAATAGTGCCTTATGACAAAATACCGCGTCCGGCACGCCGGAGACTTTCGGCAATGTGTCTTCACGCAGACCCGCCCATTTCTTTGGAAAATCTTTGCGGTTTTTGAAACTTTGCAGATCTTTCCGGACAGCTTTCACTCCCCAGGTGCCGTCGGTCTCACGCGGATAGATTACGAACATCGGTTCTGAAAAGCTTTGCAAGGTATATTCGTATGGATACTCTCGATCCAGAACAATTATTTTTTTATTCTTGCTTTTTTTATAAATCGAAACAACCATCCGTGATGCTTCGATGCTATCGTTTGCCTGAATTATTTCCCGCGCAATGATTTCTTTGGCTATGGATACGCCTTTTCGAAACATAATATCTTCTGATAGTTTCTTTTCTTTCCAAGTAGGGCGCAAAATTGCAAAAGCATGCTGGATGTAATACGGCGAGATGTCGTATTTGTTTTTCACCAGATCGAATCCATTGTCCCAAGCATCGATGGGGGCAACAAGCTTTTTTTCAATAATTTCGGAAACTTTTTTCGAGCCGGCGATTTCCGGACCGTATTTCCTCCACACCAGCCCAAACGAAGATAGTATTATCCCGCCTTTCCTCTTTTCCTTGAATCCAACCTGATGGTGATCAAATTTATTCTTTCCGGCATTGTATATTCCTCCCACGTCAAAAACATAATCCCCCGTCTTGATTATTTTTTCGTCACGAGTGCGGATGATTTCAAATTTCTGTTTCTTTTTCTCAAGCAGCAGGGATAGCGCTGCGCAGGCAAAAATATCGTCCGCATGAAAAGATCCGTTATGCGTTACTAATTTTTTTATTTTTTCTTTATTCTTCATCTTTTTCGCCATTGCCATTCGCCAAGTTCTCCGAGATAGTGTATATCACGGCGGCCAGGCGGTCCAAAATTATAAAGCCCAGGATAAAGCTTCCGCTTATGAAAAGAAAATGCCCGACTTCCCGGCTGATGTGCAGTGCGGTAAAGCTGAAGAAGTAGCCTAGAATCAGAAGCAAGGGCGCCCAGATTATCGTGGACAGAAGCTCCGCCTTTATATAAGTGCGCCAGTCTATCTTTTTATAGCCGGAGTAAACTATCACGGAAAAATTCATCCACATTATAAACTTGGAAAGAAAAATTGACCAAAACGGATCGCGCTCAAAGTGCGGCATTATGTAGTGCACCCGACGGTTGATATAGCGGACAAATTTGTTCCGGTGCCAATGTTTTCTTATGTGAGCGCCAAGATAATAGCAATATAGAGTCTTTGTGATGCTTCCGGCAAAGACCGCTGTCAACGCGAGAGGTATATCTATCGCTCCGATCGACATAAGTATGCCGGTACAGATCAAAATAACTTCACCTTCAAAGATAAGCCCGAGAAAGATGATACAGTAAGCCCATACTTCGTTGTGTTCTATCAGATGTCTGAGTATTTGTACCGTGTGCATATCTTAGAAAAGCCCGTCCACTGCGGATTTCACCACAGCGCCGTCTGCTTTGCCCTTGAGATCTTTCATCAGGGCAGACATAAGCATGCCTTTTTTAGCCGGGTCGGTTATGCCGAGCTCGTCTTTTTTGGCGCGGGCCAGTTTTTCAACCTCGGCCGCGTCCATCATTTTTGGCAGGTACGTCTCCAGAATAGCGAGCTCGGCTTGCTCTTCGGCTACCAAATCATTTCTCCCGCCCTTTGTAAATTGCTCGATGCTGTCCTTCCTTTGTTTGGCCAGGCGGGTGATCACGGTCAGAGCTTCTTCGTCTGTGAGCATATCACTCGGCTTTTTGCCTTTCGCCACTAATTCATTGGTAAAGGCCGCAGACATTCCCCGCAGAGTTTTCAGCCGGACTTCATCCTTACTCATCATTGCTTCCTTTATTCCGTTTTTG
>DASZPN010000045.1:0-13708 GCA_035549995.1 Minisyncoccota bacterium | reverse complement strand
ACAATTTCGCTTTATCCCATGTAAACACTTTTGGACGGCCGTCAAAAGTGTTTACATGGCTAGTGCGCCACGGTGAAAGCGATTACTTTTTTCGCGCCGGCTTCGCGGAGCGCTTTGCGCGCTTCTTCCAGGGTGGCGCCGGTGGTGGTGACGTCGTCTATGAGGATGATGTTCCGCCCGCGCACGATTTCCGGATTTGCGGCAAAAGAATCCACGATGTTTTTCAGACGGTCGGCGCGGTTTTCCAGGCGAGCCTGATGCTCGGAGTCCTTGATGCGCCGGAGCGCCCGCGGGGCCGGAGCGAAGTTTTCTTCTTTGTCGAGCACGCAAAGCTCCCGGCAGATGAGCTCGGCCTGATTAAAGCCGCGCTCCCGCATGCGCTTGCGCGAGAGCGGTATAGGCACCAGGAGGGGAGTCCTGAAATTTTCCATCTGTGAAAAGTCCGCCAGCTCTTCCGCCATCCTCGGGTGGATCGCCCGGGCCAGGGCGCGGGCCAGGCGCTTGCGCCTGTTGTATTTTAGGAGCCAGATAGCATTCCGGAGTTCCTGATTGCGGTAATCGTAAACGGGAAATATCCAATCTGGGTGCTCCCGCTCGGCCGGAGAAAATCCTCCGATGCAGGCCAGGCACAAGTCCGAGCCCTGGCGGCGGCAAATTACGCAACGGGGCGGAAACACCGCGCCCACGATAGTGTTCAAAATACTCATTCGTGATATACTTATTATTACAAAACAAGACAAAATGGACAATCCGTTTAAAAAAATCTTTGGCGGCGGAGCGATTTTCGGCAAGAGCGGGGAAGACAGCGCCGTGGGCATAGATATAGGTTCTTCGGCTATCAAGGTGGTGGAAATAAAACGCCGCCACGGCCGCGCCGTACTCGAGACTTACGGTTCGGTATCTCTAGGCCCGTACGCCGGGCTTGAGATCGGGCGTCTGACTAACCTGCCTCCGGAAAAGATATCCGAGGCTCTCAAGGAAGTCATGAAGGAAGCGAATGTTTCCAGCGCCTCGGTGGGTCTGGCTATTCCGGTACAGGCCAGCCTCATCTTTACCATAGCTCTGCCGCCCGGCATCAAGGACGCGGATATTCCGGCGGTTGTCCCGAACGAGGCCAGAAAGTACATACCGGTGCCGATCAGTGAAGTTTCCCTGGATTACTTTACTCTGCCGGAGAGGCAGGAGTCTTATGAGGAGGCGAACAATCCGGACAGAGTTACCGGCGCGCCGCACAAAGAAGTCCTGGCCGTAGCCATCCAAAAAGATTCCATCAATAAATATCATTCCATCGTGGCGGGCTCTGCCCTGGCGGCTTCTTTTTTTGAAATAGAAATCTTCTCTTCGGTCCGATCCAATCTGGAGCACGAGCTGTCCCTGGTGCTCATCATAGACTTCGGCGCATCCCGCACCAAGCTCACCCTGGTGGAATTCGGCGTAGTCAAAGCTTACCACACGATCAATCGCGGGGGAGCGGAGATAACCGAATCTATCTCCCGGTCTCTCTCCATCAACTTTGAGGAAGCAGAAAATATGAAAAAAGAGTTCGGGCTTTTCGACAATCCCAACGAAAAAAGCCTGGCGGATATAATCCGGGTGCACGTAGACTACATGTTTTCAGAAGCGAATAGCGTGCTTCTCGGTTATGAGCGCAAATACGGACAGACCATCAGCAAAGTTATCCTGACCGGCGGCGGGGCGCTCCTCAAGGGCATCAAAGAGGTGGCTTCTTCCAGCTTTAGGGCGGAAATAGAAATCGGCCGCCCGTTCAACAAGCTGGAATCGCCGGAATTTCTGGGTAAAGTTCTCGAGGCCACCGGTCCGGAGTTCGCGGTGGCCATCGGGCTCGCTTTGAGAAAATTGCAAGGGGTGAGATAATAATAGAGGTACACAATGGATCAGGATTTTCAAACATCATTCATACCCAAGAAGCCGATGATTGCGGAGAAGCACTCTGTCGCTCCGCGGACGGTGAGCTTATTGTCCATCGTGGCCTTTTTCGCCTTCTTTGCCGTACTCGTTATCACCGGCGCGCTTTTTCTTTACAAAGGCGTGGCGGCCAAAAACCTCTCCACTATGCAGAATACCTTGGACCAGGCCAAGAATCAGTTTGAGGATACCAAGATCGATGAACTGCAGGCTCTTTCCCGGCGCCTCAACGCCGCGACGGACATCCTGGCAAACCATATCGACGTGACCCCCATCTTCAATGCCCTGTCCGAAGTCACGATGAAAACCGTACGCTATACCAAATTCTCTTATGCCTTGGATGCCAAGAACGGCAATAAGATCACTGTGAACATGTCGGGTCAGGCTGTGGGCTATCAATCTATCGCTCTTCAGTCCGATCTATACAGCAAAGAAAAATCCCTCATCGATCCGGTTTTCTCAAATCTTTCGCTGGACGATAACGGCAACGTGCTTTTTGATTTGAGTTTTTCGGTCGATCCCAGTTTTGTAAATTATAAGAAAACGCTCGCCTCCGGTACCGCTTTAATCTCGCCTGTTCCGGCATCCGGTACCGATACGACTCCGGTTACAGCTCCCGCCGCTCCGGCTCCGGCTCCCGCGCCTGCCGCGAGCGCGGATACAAGTAACTCTGCCGCTCCGGCACAATGATATGCTACGAAATATAATGTCCATCGTTTTAATAGTCGCAGCCGTAGCCGGATTCATCGTGATCACCGAGCCTCTGTATAAGGATATCTCCGGGCTCAAGGCGGAGGCTTCGGTATATCAAAGCGCTCTTAACAACGCAAAAGAAATCGCAAACAAGCGCGACGCACTGACTGCACAAAGGAACGCCATGAATCAAAGCGACATCGACCGCCTGCAAAAGATGGTTCCCGACAGCGTGGACAATATCCGACTGATTTTGGAAATCGAGCAATTGGCCGCCCCGTACGGCATGGTGCTGAGGGATATACAGTACGACACTCTTTCCCAGAACGCGCTTGCCTCCGGACAGCAGGCATCCGCTTCTACGGATCAGAACCAGGTTTCTACGGATACGTCTGCTCCCGATGAGAGCGCCGGCAAGGACTACGGAGTCTGGACCCTGCAATTCTCCACCCAGGCGCCTTATCAGAACTTCCTTTCCTTTGTTTCGGATCTGGAGAAGAATTTGCGGATCGTGGACATCGCCTCGATAGATTTCAGTTCGGATTCCGGCGCGGGGCTGAATCCGGGACTTTCGGAATCTTATAAGTATAATTTCAAGATAAAGACCTATTGGCTCAAGAATTAAAGTAATGAAGAAGAAGAGCACAATCGTTTTGGTTTCGATTCTGGTGGCGCTGATCATCATATACTTCGGCTTTGTGCGCAAGCCGGCCAATAATACTCCCGATCTGACTTCCAGCGCCGACGCATCGAACCCCGCTTCCGATGCCGCCGCAAATGTCTCGGACAGCTTTCTCTCAACTCTCCTCAATGTCCAGAGCATCAAGCTGGATGATTCGGTCTTTTCCGATCCGGCATTTGCCACCTTGCGGGACTCCACTATTATCCTGATTCCGGATTCCAATCCGGGCCGATCAAATCCGTTTGCACCTATAGGCTCGGATATCACTTCCGCTCCGGCTGGTTCTCCCGCTTCGGCCGCTCCCGCTCCCGGCGCTAGCACGGGTACGTCCGGCGGTGCCGGCAGCGCGCCGGCATCGGGCGGAGCCGCGACGGGGAATTAATTAAAGTTATGAGTTTTTTAGAAGAACTTGCAAAAAAAGGCGTCATCAATGGCAGCCAGATCACAGACATAAAGACGCTCGCTAAGGAAAAGTACGATGGAGACATAGAGGGAGCGCTCTCCGAGATGGCCATCCCTGAGGACGATATCCTGAAAGTAAAAGGGGAATATTACTCGATGCCGATCAAGAAGATAGGCCTGAAGGATATTTCTTTTGAAGCGCTGAAGTACATCCCCGAGGAGTCCGCCGCGTATTACCGCTTTGCGCCTTTTAGCCTGGCGGACGGAGTACTGGAAGTCGGCGTGACCGATCCCGAAAATATCAAAGCGATGGACGCGCTGCAATTTATCAGCGCGAAGATCGGCATACCCTTCAAGGTTTACCTGATTTCGAGATCGGATTACAAAACCGTGATGGAGGGTTATAAAGGCATCTCCACCCAGGTGGCCGAAGCATTGAACGAGCTTTCCAAAGAGGAAGCGGATCCCCTCAGCCAAAAAAGCCTCTCTGAGTCCATCAATCTTTCCAAAGAAATACAGAACGTAAAGAAAGGCGAAGAGGCAAAGATAGTAGAAGACGCGCCGATCATAAAAATCGTGGCGGTGATACTAAGGAACGCCATCGAGGGCAACGCCTCGGATATTCACATCGAGCACACCGGCGAGCGGGTCAAAGTCCGCTACCGCGTGGACGGCACACTCCACACCACCATAATGCTGCCGGCCAACGTGCATTCCGGAGTGGTGGCCCGCATAAAGATTCTGTCCAAGCTGCGCCTGGACGAAAAGCGCAAGCCGCAGGACGGCTCTTTTTCCGCTTCCATCGACGGCAACAATATAGACTTTCGCGTATCCACGATGCCCGGTTATTACGGGGAGAAGATTGCCATTCGTATTTTGGATTCCGAAAAAGGGGTGAAGCCCTTGTCCGAATTGGGCCTTTCCAAACGGAATCTGGATCTAATCCGCGAGGCCATAAATAAACCCTTCGGATTGATCCTCATCACGGGCCCGACCGGAAGCGGAAAATCCACCACGCTCTACTCGATGATGAATGAGCTCGACAAGGAGAAGGAGAATATCGTGACCCTGGAAGACCCGATCGAATACCATATGGCCGACATCAACCAATCCCAGATGATGCCGGAGATAGGCTACACCTTTGCTTCGGGGCTGCGTTCTATCCTGCGCCAAGACCCGGACATCATAATGGTGGGCGAAATTCGCGACAAAGAGACCGCCCAGCTGGCCATCCAGGCGGCGCTGACCGGCCACTTGGTGCTTTCTACCCTTCACACCAACAACGCGATCGGCGCGATCCCGCGTCTCATAGATATGGGCGTGGATCCATATTTGATCGCTCCGACTTTGATACTCTCCATCGCCCAGCGTCTTTCCAAGATGACTTATCCTTCTTCCAGGAAGCAGGTGCCAATGGATCCCGCTATAAAAATGCAGGTTACCGAAGACTTGAAGGATCTTCCGGAGGAATTTCGCAAGGATATACAGATCGGCGACCAGATGTACGAAACCGTGCCTTCGCCGGAGGCGCCGTCCGGCACCCGTGGCCGTATCGCGGTATTTGAGATGTTCAAAGTCGACAAGGAAATGCAGAGTATTATACTGAAAAAGCCGGTTTCTTCCGAAATTTACAAGAGCGCCCGGGCGAACGGCATGCTCACCATGCGCGAAGACGCGATGTTAAAAGCGATCGGCGGCGTCATACCCTTTACCGAGGTGTACAATTATGGCAATGACAAGGAATAGCAGGGTGTTATAATACTTATTATCAGCTAATTAAAAAATACTATGGAAGGAGAAAAGAAAAAAATTTTAATAGTAGACGACGACACATTTCTCTTGGATATGTACGCCTTTAAGTTCAGCCAGAACGACTTTGAGGTTCACACCGCCGAGTCCGGCTTGCAGGCTCTGGAAAAGCTGCGGGGCGGGCTTGTGCCCGACATCATCCTCCTCGACGTTCTTATGCCCGAGATGGACGGCTTTGAAATGCTGGAGAAAATGAACGAAGAGAAAATGACTCCGAATGCGGTTCGGATAATTCTGTCCAACAAGAGCGATCAGGCAGACGTGGACCGGGGCAGCAAGCTCGGCATAGCAGGCTACATTATCAAAGCAAATTCCACTCCGGCCGAAGTTATCTCACAGGTGATGAGTATTTTAGCCAAGAAGGTTGTTATTGCGAAATAAACAAAATATGACAGATTACAAAAAAGAACTGGAGGACTTGATCACCCTGGTAATACGCGAGGGTGCCTCTGATTTGCATTTGGGCGCCGGTCGCGTGCCTGCCATTCGGGTGGACGGGGAGCTGATTTTTCTCCTGAAGCATGCGGAGATGACCAAGGAAGACATGCTGGGGATCCTGAACGTGGCCCTGGATAAATCCAAAGTAGAAAAATTTTTAGAGGAACAAGAGATAGATTTCTCGTATGATTTTCGCGGAGAGGCCCGTTTGCGCGGGAATGCCTTTTTCCAAAAGGGCCTGATGTGCATGGCTTTTCGCCTCGTGCCAAAGGTCCGCACTCTGGATGAATTGCACTTGCCGCAGATAATCGCAGAACTGGCCCGCAAGAAGCAGGGATTCTTTCTGGTGGTGGGCCCGGTGGGACAGGGCAAATCCACCACGCTCTCCTCGATGGTGAATCTCATAAACAACGAGCAGACCCGCCACATAGTCACTATCGAAGATCCGGTGGAATATGTTTACACTCCGAATAAATCCATCATCGACCAGCGTGAAGTCGGCATAGATACCAAGAGTTTTCAGGCTGCGCTCAAGTCTGTCTTCCGTGAAGACGTGAACGTCATCATGATCGGCGAGATGCGCGGACCCGATACTATTTCCGCCGCCGTCACCGCCGCCGAGACCGGCCACTTGGTGCTCTCCACTCTCCACACCAACAACGCCTCCCAGACCATCGACCGCATCATCGACTCCTTCCCGGGCGAACAGCAGGACCAGATCCGCGCCCAGCTGGCGAGTTCGCTTCTGGCGATCTTTTCCCAGAGGCTCATCCCGCGCATCGCCGGCGGCCTGGTGCCGGCTTACGAGCTTCTCCTAAACAACAACGCCGTGGCCAACTTGATCCGGGAAAAGCGCACGCACGAGATCGACGTGGTCATCGAGACCAGCTCCAACGCAGGCATGGTGGATATGAACCATTGCCTACTGGAACTCGTGCGCAAGGGCGAAATTTCCATCGAAAACGCTTATCAGTACTCCCTCAATCCCAAAGGATTGGAGCGGATGCTCTAAAATATTATGCTGTTCAAGTATAAAGCTGTAGATTCTAGCGGAGTGGCCAAGGAAGGCGAGATAGACGCCGCCAGCAAGGATTCCGCTCTCGCGGGGCTGCAGCGCCGCGGACTGGTGGTGATCTCGGTCGTGGACGAGAACGCCAAGAAAAATATTTTCGAGATGTCCCTCTTTGAGAAGGTGAAGATGAAGGACATCGTCATCTTCTCCCGGCAGATCGCCACTCTGTTCAAGGCGCAGGTGTCCGCGCTCAAGGCCTTTACCATGCTCGCGGCAAATTCCGAGAACAAGCTCCTGGGCAGGAAGCTTACCGCGGTGGCGGACGATTTGCAGGCCGGCGTGTCCATCTCCGGCGCCTTGGCCAAACACCCCGACGTCTTTTCCGAATTTTACGTGAATATGGTCAAGTCCGGCGAAGAAGTCGGCAACTTGGATCAGACCTTTGACCATCTGGCGGATTATCTGGACCGGCAGTACGCCCTGGTCTCCAAAGCCAAGAACGCGCTCATCTACCCGGCCCTGGTCATCGTGACTTTTTTCGTGGTGATGATACTTATGTTCGTGGTGGTGATACCGCGCCTGGCTACCATCATCCAGGATTCCGGGCAACCGCCGCCTTTCTTTACCAAAGTCATCATCGGGCTTTCCGGTTTTTTCATACACTACGGTATCTTTATCGTAATTGCCCTTGCGGGTATCGGCGCGTGGCTGTGGTGGCTGTCCTCCACCGAGGCCGGCAAAATCTTTATAGACAAACAGCGCCTGGCCATACCGGCGGTGGGCAACCTCTATCGTAAGCTTTTCCTCTCGCGCATATCGGACAACCTGGATACGATGCTTACCTCCGGTATTCCCATCGTGCGCGCCATCGATGTCACTTCCAAGGTGGTAAACAGCCATATTTACCAGGGTATTATGAAAAACGTGGCCGACGACGTCAAAGGCGGGCTGACCCTTTCGGCCGCTTTTGAAAAGCACTCTGAGTATATCCCCGGCATTATGGTACAGATGATCAAGGTGGGCGAGGAGACCGGCTCCCTAGGCTCTATCCTGGGCACCCTGGCGGAATTCTACAAGCGCGAGGTCAATAACGCGGTGGACACCCTGGTGGGCCTGATAGAGCCGATAATGATAGTGGTCCTCGGTATCGGGGTCGGCATACTTTTGGTGTCCGTCCTTATGCCTATTTACAACATCGCCGGCAATATCAGCTGATAAACAGGGCTTGTCCCGCCAGGGGCGGGATGTGGATAACTGTCTTGCGGAACGATTTTGGATTACATGTTATAATTTTATTAAGTCGAATTAAAAAATAGTCGAAAATTTTATCAGTAAATTAATTATAAATATGAAGAAATTGAATTTTAAAAGGGGTAGTACCCTGAGACTGTCGAAGGGTTTCACCCTCATCGAACTTCTGGTGGTGGTGGCCATCATCGGTATTCTGGCTTCGGTCGTCCTCGCTTCTTTGAGCACCGCTCGAAACAAGGGTAACGACGCCAAGATCCAGGGCCAGTTGAGCTCTATGCGCTCTGCGGCTGAAATTTATTACAGCACTAATAACAGTTACGGTACTTCTACCCTGACTGGCGTAGGCTGCTCTACTCCTGCAGGCATGTGGACTGACACAGCCTCTGGATTGAACGCTTTGGCATTAGGTACAAATTACCCGGGTGGCACGGCTCCTTCCTGCAACTCTAACGGCACTGCCTGGGCTGCTTGGCATGCACTTTCCTCGGATTCAACCAAGTACTTCTGTGTTGACAGTAGTGGCGCGGCTAAGACAGAAAGCTCTGCCCCCGGCAGCACTGTGGTAGCTTGTCCATAATCTCCGCAGTATAAGCGTTGTTTTCAAAAACCACCCTTGCGGGTGGTTTTTGCTTTTGCCTATTGGTATAATAGTTATTGCTTATGAATAACCTTATAAAATTATTATGAAGAACACGAAGAGTGTCAGGGGAGGTTTTACGCTCATAGAATTGCTTCTGGTCGTGGCTATTATCGGAATATTGTCCGCTATTATTCTGGCTTCTCTAAGCAGCAGCAAAAGCAAAGGCAAGGACGGAGCTATCGAGGAAGCCCTGCTGCATGCTCGTTCCCAAGCTAGTCTTTTCTACTTGGCGAATTCTAATAGCTACAACAATGTCTGTGCTAACACTACCGCAGGCAATGTCAGGTCGGCTTATGTGAACTTACAGGATGCCGCCAGCAAGAGCGGCGTATCTCTCGTTCGTAACGCCGCGGGTAACACCACGACTGCGACTTGCAACGATACTGCCCTGGGCTGGGCTGCAGAAGTGCCGCTCAAGGCCGCAGGCGCCAATCAGATGTGGTGCGTGGACGACAGCGGCAAATCGCGCATGGAGAACGGTTCGAGCCTGAGTAACTCCTCTGATGTCACTTGTAATTAACTAAAAATGACCTGGCCACTATTCATAATCTTCTTTGTTCTCGGCACCATCATCGGAAGCTTTTTGAATGTGGTCATCTATCGCTACAATACCGAGCACAGCTTCGGCGGACGGAGTATGTGCCTCAATTGCCGGCATACCTTGCCGTGGTACGACTTGGTGCCGATAGTTTCTTTTCTCTACCTCGGCGGCCGCTGCAGAAATTGCAAGAGTAAAGTTTCCTGGCAGTACCCCTTGGTAGAGCTGGCGACCGGTCTTGTATTTGCGGGGCTATTTCTGAAGTTTGAATCCCTGTTCTTCTTCTCCGGCGGGCTTTTCGCCATAACCTATGCCTACTACGCCGCGATGTTCTCACTGCTCATCGTCATCGCGGTGTACGACCTCAAGCACAAAATAGTGCCGGATATGCTGGCTTTTGCGCTCGGCATCTGTACCTTCATCGGGCTCTTCTTTTTCTCCTCCGATTATACCAGCAGCGTGTATCTGCACGTGCCCGGCCCGTCGCAAATACTGGCGGGCTTTGCGGTGTCCGTGCCTTTTGCGATGTTCTGGTTCCTGTCCCGCGGGCGCTGGATGGGCCTCGGCGACGCCAAGCTCGCAGTCGGCCTCGGGTTCCTCCTAGGCATGAACCGAGTTATCACCGGAGCGGTGCTTTCTTTTTGGATAGGCGCGCTGGCCGGGATACTACTTCTTATATTTTCCAAAAAGCACAAAATGAAAACAGAAATACCCTTCGCGCCCTTCCTGGTCTTGGGCGCCATACTCGCGTTCATATTCGAGATACATTTGTTCCCGCTCTGGTAGCTGATGCGATTCAAAAAAAGAAAAGAAAATAACGGTATGACTCTGGTGGAGCTCGTCGTGGTGCTCTCTATTTTTGCGATTATGACCTCGGTCGTGATGTTCAACTACAAGACCTACGAGGCCAAGGTGGACATCAAGAACCTGGCGAGCGATATCGCGCTTCAGATAGTGGACGCGCAGAAATCCGCCGCCAACGGCAAACTGAATTCGTCGGCAGGTTCCGGCTGGGTGCCCGAATACGGAGTGTACTTCAAAACCGCTACTTCGCCCACCAAGTTTGCGGAGTTCGCGGATTTGAATAGTTCGGACAACTGCTCGAGCTCGAATTGCTCAAACTTCAGCGTAGGCGGGGAAGTCACCAACGTGGTGTCTATCAGCAAGGGCAGTTATATCTCCGAAGTGGATTATTATGTCGGGGCTTCCAAAAACAAAGTCACCGGAGATTTTAATATCGTGTTCAAGCGGCCGTCCTATTCGGCGTGCTTTACTACTTCAGGTTCGTGTATTTCAAATGTTGACCACACGGAGATATTGGTATATTCCCAGCTCGGCCAGGGCGGACCCTCTGCTACAATACAAATATATCCTTCGGGGAGGATTCAGATACAATGATGCGGCATCGGATAAAAAATAAATACCAGGCCGGGTTTACTCTCATCGAAATGATGATTTCCATTACGGTCTTTCTGGTTATCGTGGTGGCCGGCATGGGGGCGGTGCTGCAGGCGAACGCCTTGCACCAGCAGTCCTCCGAGATGCGCTCTATCCTGGATAACCTTTCCTTTATGATGGACGATATGTCGCGCAATCTGCGCACCGGCAGCAATTACCACTGCATCACTTCGCTACCCGACGGCAACATGACTACGGCCAAGAGCTGTTCCTCCGGCCCGGGCATCGCCTTTACCGACGTCAAATCCGGAGCGACTTTTGTTTACACGATACAGTCCGGCAACGTCATGCGCAGTACCGATGGCGGGGTAAACTCGGTCCCGCTAAATTCCAGCGAGATAAAATTCAACACTTCCGGGCCAAGCTGTACCTCCGGCAATTGTTCGGGATTTTCCGTGCTGGGCGCCGAGTCTCCGGCCCAGGGCGACAAACAACAGCCTCTCGTGATAGTGCGCTTGGTCGGCACCATAACTTATCATAGCAACGCCGTACCTTTTTCATTGCAAACATCGGTGTCCCAAAGATTGATAGACCAATGATAAAATTTTCAATACAAAAGAACAGGGGATTTACTCTGGTGGAAGCGATGGTGGCGATTTCCATTTTCACCGTTTCCATTCTGGCTTCGATGGCGGTCCTCACCAACAGCATTCAAAATACCAAATACGCCAAGGAAAAAGTAACCGCCGAATACCTGGCGCAGGAGGGCATAGAATACGCGCGCAATATGCGGGATACCTATATGCTCTACTATCCTCCCGATGCAACGACCGGCTGGAATAAATTCGCAACTAACGTGACTGCAGCTAATTGCAATGCCTCCAACGGTTGTTATTTTGGAGACTTGAGCTCTTCCGATTTCAATAATTCCAACATGCCCATAACAGGCATCACTATGAGTTCTTGCTCGACCAATTCGACTTCGGTATGTTCCAATCACCCCCTCTTGTACAATGCCGCGAACGGCACCTACGGCTACACCTCCGGGGTAAATTCCGGCTATGCCCGGGCGATAAAAATAACTTTTAACGGCAATCAGGCGAATATTTCTTCCACCGTGTCCTGGCTGCAGGGTTCGGGACTCAACAAAGTCACTTTCTCGGAAACATTATCGGCCTGGATAACCCAATGAAATATTTAAAGGCAAAAAATAATAGGGGATTTGTACTACTTTTCACGATGGTGCTTTCGGCGGTGCTCTTGTCTATGGCTATCGGCGCTTCCAGCGTGGCCCTGAAAGAGCTCAAGTTCAGCACTTCCGGCCGGGACACCAACGACGCTTTCTTTGCGGCGGACACCGGCGCGGACTGCGCGCTTTATTACGACAGGACTCAAACCAGATTCATATATCCGGATCCGGGCGGAAACATCAATTGCGCCGGCTCCGCCATCTCTGTCCCGCCGGCGTCCGGCAATGCAACGACCTGGTCTTATAGTTTTAGTGTCACAGGGCTCGGTAGTGCGGGCAAGTCTTGCGCGAATATAGTCATAAACAAAGACGCAAGCTCCGGCACCCTGAAGACCACTATCACTACGGACGGATACAGTCCCGCCAATTCACCGTGCGCTTCTAATAGTACTACGGTAAACCGCCATTTGGTTGTAACATATTAAATAAATGGACAAAAAAGAAGTCGAAAACCGAATAAAAAAATTACGGCAGGAGATCGCGCGGCTGCGCGACTTGTACCACAACAAAAACGCGCCGGGCGTGACGGACGAAGTTTACGACTCGCTCTCGCGGGAGCTGAATAAAATGCTGGAGGAATTCCCGGAATTTCGGGATCCCAACGCGCCGGAGCACCGCGTGGCTGGCAAGCCCCTCCAGAAATTCAAGAAAGTCCGGCACGCGGCGCCGATGCTCTCCATCGGCAACGTCTTTTCGGACGAAGAACTTTTCGCCTGGGAAAAGCGCAACCTGAAGCTTCTACCCCCGCATACCCGGCCGGAATATTTTGCCGAGCTCAAGTTCGACGGCTTGGCGATATCGCTCATTTATGAAAAAGGCCGGCTGAAGCAGGGGGCCACCCGCGGGGACGGGCAGGTGGGAGAGGACATCACCGAGAATTTGAAAATGGTGGGTACCATTCCGCTCGAGCTCGCTTCTCCTTGTCCGGAATACATCGAAGTCCGCGGGGAAGTGATTATGAAAAAATCCGTGCTCGCGAAATTGAACGCGGACAACGAAAAAAAAGGCGAGCCGCGCTTTGCGAATTCCCGCAACGCCGCGGCAGGCTCCTTGCGCCAGCTCGATCCTGCCCTGGTCCGGGAACGCAAGCTGGACTTTTTCGCTTATGAAATCACGGCCGTTCGCGGGGAAGAATGGCAAAAACACCTGGCGCATCACTCCGAGAAGCACGAGCTCTTGGACAAGCTCGGCTTTACGATGGACAAGCACACGATGATCACCCGGGACTTGAAAGACATTCCCGGATTCGTGGAGAAAATCTCCCGGGAACGCGAAAAGCTGCCGTTCGGCATCGACGGCGTGGTAATAAATGTAAACGACACCGGAATTTTTCAACTGCTTGGCGTGGCCGGCAAGGATCCGAGGGGCATAGTGGCTTACAAATATCCGGCTGAAAAAGCCACGACCGTGGTGAAAGAAGTGCGGATGAACGTGGGCCGGACGGGGGTGATTACGCCCCTGGCGGTCTTTGAGCCGACACTAGTGGCGGGCTCCACGGTGTCCAAAGCGACCTTGCATAATATGGATCAGATAGAGCGATTGGACCTGCGGATAGGGGACACGGTGGTGATAGAAAAAGCCGGGGACGTGATTCCGGCGGTGGTGGAAGTCCTGCCCAAAATGCGCACCGGCAAGGAGAAAAAAGTAAAGATTCCGACCGCGTGTCCGGT
>DASZPN010000044.1:0-3119 GCA_035549995.1 Minisyncoccota bacterium | reverse complement strand
TGCAGAGGAAGCCTTGCGCAAAATCATAAAGAAAAACGGCGAGACCGCCGTGGAAGCCCCGGGCGAAGCCGCCTTTTACGGGCCAAAGATAGACTTTATGGCGCGCGACGCCATCGGCCGGGAGCACCAGGTGGCCACCATCCAGCTGGATATGAACCAGCCGGAGCGCTTTGACCTGTTTTGTATAAATGAAAAAAGCGAAAAGGAGCGCATCGTTATGATCCACGCCGCCATCATGGGCTCTATCGAGCGATTTATGTCCGTCCTGATCGAGCACGTGGCCGGCGCGTTTCCGCTCTGGCTCGCGCCGGTGCAGGTGAAAGTCCTGCCGATTTCGGATAAACAGCTGGATTATGCCAAAGGAGTTTTTGAAAAATTAAAAGAAGCCGGAATACGCGCCGAATTGGACGAGTCCAACGAATCCCTCGGCAAAAAAGTCCGCCAGGCCAAGACCGAAAAAGTCCCCTATCTCGCCGTCATCGGCGACAAGGAAAAAGAGTCCGGTACTGTCACGGTTGAAAGTAGGAGTGATCAAACTAAAGTTGGAAGTGTAAAAGAAGGAACAAAAGTTGAAGAATTTATAAATAAACTCAGAGAGGAGATTAAGACTAAGAAAAACTAAATATCAATCTCCGCCAGTTTGGCGTTGGATTGGATGAAGGACTTGCGGGGCGGGACTTCGGAGCCCATCAGGATGTCGAAAATTTTACTGGCTTCTTCCGCGTCTTCGATTTCCACCTGCTTGAGCACTCGGTTCCCGGGGTCCATCGTGGTCTCCCAAAGCTCTTCCGGGTTCATTTCACCGAGGCCTTTGTAGCGCTGGATATGGATCTTGTTTGATTTCTTTTTTCCTTCGGCGGGCTCAGGACCTTCGGCTTCTTCGGACTCTTCCGGATTCTCCTGCTCCCCTGCTTCCACTTCCTGGATATCGCTCACATCCGCATCCTTGCCGAGAATTTTTACTTTCTCTTCGTCGGAATACGCGTAAGTGATTTCCTTGCCCTTTTTTATCTTGTACAGGGGCGGCTGGGCGATGTAGATATATCCGGCGTCCAAAATACTGCGGAAGTACCGGTAAAAGAGCGTGAGGAGAAGCGTGCGGATATGGCTGCCGTCCACGTCCGCATCGGTGGCGATGATGATTTTGTGATAGCGGATGTTGCTGAGGTCAAAGGTGTCCCCGATGGAGGTGCCGAGCGCGATCACCAGCGCGCGGACTTCTTTGGAGGCAAGCATTTTGTCAATGCGGGCGCGCTCCACGTTCAAAATTTTTCCACGAAGCGGGAGGATGGCCTGCGTGCGGCGGTCCCGGCCTTGCTTGGCACTGCCTCCGGCCGAGTCGCCCTCCACCAGGAAGAGCTCGGACTCTTCGGCGCTCTTGCTCTGGCAATCCGCGAGCTTGCCGGGAAGGGTCATCCCCTCCAGCGCGCCTTTGCGCAGGACGGAATCCTTGGCTGCCTTGGCGGCCTTGCGGGCCTTGAGCGCCAGGATGGATTTGTTCACGATGGCTTTGGCTTCGTCCGGATTTTCTTCCAAGAACGCGCCGAAGGCCTCGCCGAAAACGGTGGCCACCGCGCCCTGCGCCTCTACCGAGCCAAGCTTGGCCTTGGTCTGGCCTTCAAACTGAATTTCCCGGAGTTTGACCGAGATGACCGCGGTCAGGCCCTCCAGCACGTCTTCGCCGGTGAACCCGCCCTCGCTCTCTTTCATCATTTCATTTTTCTTGCAGTAAGTGTTGAGGGTGCGGGTGAGCGCCGTTTTGAAGCCGGTGACGTGCGTGCCGCCTTCGGGGTTGTAAATATTGTTCGCAAAGGGCACGATGCGGTCCACCACGTCGTCCACGTATTGCAGAGCGACTTCCACGCCCACGCCGTCCACTTCCCTCTCCACGTAAAAGATATGGTCCTGAACCGGCTTTTGGAATTTGTTATAAAACTTTATAAGAGAGATGAGCCCGCCCTCAAAGTAAAATGATACGGACGGAAACTCCAGGCCGAGGTCGCGGAAGTAAAAAACGTCTTCTTCGTTCATCCCGCTTTTCTTTTCGTCGAATTCCCGCGCATCTATGATGCTGATTTTCATCTTTTTGACCAGGTAAGCCTGCTGGCGCAAATGGGAGACGATAGTGTTCCAGTCAAATTTTATATCTTTGAAAATTTCCTGGTCCGGCTCAAAGGTGATGATGGTGCCGTGCAGTTTGGAAGCGCCGGATTTTTTCACCGCGCTCTTTTTCTTGCCCTGAGAATACTCCTGCACGTACCGCCCGCCGTCCCGGTGAACTTCCGCCCGACACCAGATGGAAAGCGCGTTCACCACCGAGGCACCCACGCCGTGCAAACCGCCGGAGACTTTGTATCCCTCCCCGCCGAATTTCCCCCCGGCGTGGAGAGTGGTCATCACGGTCTCCAGCGCGGAGACTTTGGTTTTCTTGTGAACGTCCACCGGGATGCCGCGGCCGTTGTCCGCCACCCGGATGCGATTGTTCGGCAAAAGCACGACTTCGATATCATCCGCAAAGCCGCCCATGGCTTCGTCCCGGGAGTTATCAAAAATTTCCCAGACCAGGTGGTGCATTCCCTCCGGGCCGGTGGTGCCGATGTACATTCCCGGCCGGCGGCGCACGGGCTCCAGACCTTCCAGGACGGATATGTCGGAAGCGTCATAATGCCCAGTTTTCTGGGCATTTTTAGGGTCTTTTGGGGCTTCTTTTTTACTTGGCATTATAATGCCATTTTAGCATATCTCACCTGACTTGCCAACCATCTTTAGCCTTGATTTTATTGGATATTTTGGTCATAATTTCGTTTATTTCCGCGTCGGTCAGCGTGCGCTCAAAGGACTGGAAAACCAGGCGAAAAGCATAAGAGATTTTTGCGTCCCCGCCTGCCGGCGAGGCAGGTTTTTTAAACTCATCAAACAGCTCCGGACCGCGCACCAGAAGCTCCCCGGCCTCCGGCTTGATAACTTTTTGTACATCTTCCGCAGAAACATTTTCAGGGACCCACACAGCAATATCGCGCGCGATAAAAGGATACAAAGACCACATGGCAAAGGAGGAAAATACTTTCGACGAAGAGCCTTGGGAGGCTGACGAGCCGAGCACGAGGAATTTTTCAGCA
>DASZPN010000043.1:0-10056 GCA_035549995.1 Minisyncoccota bacterium | reverse complement strand
TGAGGCAGAGCACCGAGTCCGCCTTGGTGTCGGTCTTGGTGAGAATGTTCGCGATGCGGAGCGCGAGAATCTGGGTCTTGCCCGTGCCCGGACCCGCCACCACCATCACCGGCCCGTCGATGGCGTCCACCGCCTCCCTCTGCCGGAGGTTCAGTTTCTTGTATTCTTCGGCAAAGCTGCCTTCTGGACGGGCTTTCATACCCGTATTCTACTCCTTTTTATCGGACTTGTTGAATTTAAGCGAACGGGAATTTATACAAAATCTCTGGCCAGTAGTATTCTTCGGACCGTCCGGAAAGACATGGCCTAAGTGCCCGCCGCAGCGGCTGCAGGTCACTTCCACTCGCCGCATACCGTGGGAATTGTCATCGGTAAAAGTAACCGAGCCCGGAATAGCCTGATCAAACGCGGGCCAGCCGCAGCCGGAATCGTATTTGTGGGTTGAGTCAAAAAGCTCCGCTCCGCACGCAGCGCACTTGTACATACCGTTATCAAACAGGGTATCGTATTCTCCCGAAAAAGGAATTTCCGTACCCTTCTGCCGTAAAATCCGAAATTGGTCCGGCGTCAGTTCCTTCTTCCATTCCTCTTCTGTTTTTTCCATTTTATCCACTACTGCGCGCTGACGTCCTTCCAGGTAATGCTGGCCGGGATTTCGAATTTGGATGAATCCGCGGTCCAAGCCTGGCAATTATAATCGCCGATTTGATTTGCATTCCAGCTGTACGAACCGGAAGCCGAGGCGCCCGAGCTCGCGGAGGTATCGGAAACCACTTTGGCTTTGAAGCCCTGGCCCGGCAGCATCGAACTCCAACTATAGGAGTAGCCATCCTTGACCAACACATTGGAGGTCATAGCGATTCCCTGCACAGTAGTATTGTATGTGCCGCTCACCATACCGTTGTCCACGTAGATACTGCCTTTGGTCTCCGTGCCGCCCACGTTCTGATTTACCGTGCACTGATAAGCTCCGCCCTGTTTCAAAAAGTCCGCAAACGGAACTTTTTTACTCGTATCCGTCTGCGCCGCCGGAGCGGACTGGTCCGCCGCCTGGCCGTTTTGATTCTCGGCCATTTCTTCTCCGCCCTTGTGCGAATGCATAAGAAAGTACCCGCCGACCACAACCACCGCCACTACCACCACCCACATCCAAGTTTTTGACATAAAAAAATTAAGAGTTAATGCTAAATTTACTGCTTCGACATTTGCTCCATTTTAGCACGCGAAGCTTTCATCTCGCCAGCCCAGAAAGACAGGTGGTCCAGCATAGCCTTGGCGGCATTCGCATCTGCTTCGGAGAACTTGTATTTGCCGTTTTCATCCAAATTGTGCCAGTAGCCGGCTATCATCACGCCATCGCGGAGCGGCAGCATATTGAGCTCCCGCGCCACGCCGGTCAGGTGCTCCACTGCCCGTGCCCCGCCGACGGTGCCGTAAGAAATGAAGGCCACCGGCTTCCAATTCCATTCATAAAACAAGTAATCGATGGCATTTTTGAGCACCGCGGAAAAAGAGTGATTGTATTCCGGGGTCACAAAAATAAATCCGTCCGCTTCGGCAATCTTTGCGGACCAGTCCTTGGTGTGCTTTTTGGTATATTTGTTTTGTTTGGGGGTGGCCGGCTCGTCTATAAAAGGCAGATTTATCTTTTCCAAATCCAGAAGCTCCACCTCTATATCCCCGCGTTCTTTGGCCAGGTTAAAAATCCACTCTGCTGGCTGAATATTAAACCGCCCGGGCCTATTCGACCCTGTAATCACTTTAATTTTAGTCATACTTTTATTATAGCAGACGTGTCAAGGCAGGCTTACTTTCGCTCCGCTTTTGCAAAATCGGAGGAATTCCCTTGCATATTTTTGTCCTTTCCAACCGCCGGAAAATAGTAGCCGTTGTCAGACGGAGAGTTACTCCCGGCCGAGAGGATTCTGCCTCTATCAAGCATAAAGGCGCTGAACTCGGTTCCCGAGCCGCCCGAAGCTTTTACGTCAACCGGAGACCCGGTCACATCCGCTCCCAGGGCGACGTAAGATGATGCCTTTGGAATTGCTTCCATATTTCCATTCAACAGGTTTTGAGTTTCCTCCGGAGTAAGGAATCTGATATCCGGATTTATTTCTTTTACGGCATTGATGACTTCTTCGTAAGAAGCGTACTCCCCTCCTTTTTTCTCCAGCCGCAGAAGCATATAAATCTGGCCGTTTTTCTCCGTCACCGGGATGGCCTTTATTTTGTAATTCTTGTTTTCCAGATTGCCAAACGAATATGGCACTGCGTTCTTCCCTTCCAGAGAATCCTTGGGGTTGTGAGTTATGACTTTCTGGATAGAATCATTTGGAAAGGGTTCCGGCTGGGGCAGTCCTTTGCCTTCGGCATTCAAAGTGCCCATCAACGCAGCCTTGCCGACAATTGCGGCTTTTGTTTTAGGACCCAATTTACTTCCGATTCTTTCAAAAATATTCATATTTTTATTATACCAAAATCATACAGTGAGGCCCAGCATCTTCAAAATATACGGGGTCATCGGGTCGGCGGACAATCCGAAAGCCATCGCCCCGCCCAGAGCGCCGGTTATGGTGAGGCAAATTAGTCCCGCCAGAGCCAAAAACCAGGACAGCGCAGGCTGGCACAAGATTTTTTCTATAGTTTCCCCCAGCCAGGACAAGGGACGGATTTTCAGACGATTAAAGACAGCCCTATTCAAAACCGCAAAAACTTCGCCGCCGAGGAGCAGCCCATAGAACCAGGCGGTCGCACTGGCAAAATTGGTGTGCATATGCACCAGGTCCCTCTGGGGAGCCACCAGCCGGCGCGAAGCCTGACCGGTCGTAAAAGACGCCAGAATTCCCAGCATCCCAAAAATCAACAGGAAACGCTCTATCTGCCGCCATTCCACCCGCGGGAAAAATTTCCGGAACGGCAGAATTTTAATGACCGAGTACATAAAAAGCAGAGCTACCGGGAAATGCACGACAATGACGTGAAGGTTGTATTGCATATTATTGGATGTCTAGCGCGCCCCGGCTGCTCTTGCCTAGGACATTATGCGGAGAGAACGGCCGTTTCCACCATTTTTTCTCGGCGCGGTGATGCTTGAGGAAAAGGTGGTCCAGGGTGAATACTTCCGGCTGGACCAGAAGATCAAGCGATATGCCGTAAAGCAAGAGATGCGGCCAGACAGATTCCTTGAAGAAAATTATGGAAAGCGTCAGGTAAAACAGACTGACCAGCACGGTGAGCCGCATCTCAAAACCGAAAATTATGAAAAGCCCTATGACCGTCTCCACGATGCCTGCGCCGAGGGTGATCAGCACAGGATCAGATGGAAATAGCCAGTGAAAACTATTCAGATGGTACGCATTCACAACGAGCACGGTCAGGTCCGGATGAAAAATTTTTACGTTGATGGCGGTGTACGCCAAGGCCAATCCGTACATCACCCGCACGATGACCGTCTCGTATTTTTCAAAAGAGCGAAAGCGCCGGAGCGGGCCGAAAATATATTTATCCAAAGAGAACACCCGCATCCCGAATAAGAGGAGTACGATTAACTCGCCGAGGTAGTTCGTATAGGTGAACATATACGATTTAAATACTCCGAAGGATATTAGGAAAATTATTATGCCCGCCAAGGCGGCGAGTTCAGTCAGAAAACCTAGGGCTATCAGTATAGAAATTAAAAAGAGCGCCACGCGCAGAAGCTCTGGATGAGCAAATAAGCTGCCGTGAAGCTCCGGACCCAGGAATGTACCAAAGTAAGCGGAGAGGAAAAATGCAGTTGCCACAGTGTAGCGTACAAATTGGGGCCCGAGATGAGAAAAGCGCTCGATAAAGTCGGATGATTTCCTGCCCCACGCGCTCCGGCGGAAAAAGAAATTTATGGTCAGACCTGCTAAGACCGCCAGGATAACATAGACAGCAACCTTCAAGTCAGCCTTATTATGCAAAACTTCTAGAAAATTGGTGCTGGAGCGTGCGTGCATATCGCTCCAAAAAGTGCCGTAAGGGACCACGTACGCCTCGTGCGCCGAGGCAAAATTAAAGAAAGAAAAAAATGCTGCTGCAAATATTGCCAACGACTTTAAAAGACGCATGAAATGATTATATCACTTATTTTTACGGCGGGCGGCTTCGTATGCGCGGATGCCCGGCTCGTCAAAGCCCAGATGATGTCCCACTTCGTGCCGGACCACATCGAAAACCATCTGTTTTATCTTGGCCGGGTCGCCGCCGGCGATAGCTTCTATCGGCCCCTGGAAAATAGTTATCCGGTCCGGCAGAGTCCAAAAGTATCCCGGCCCGCGGTTCGGCTGGGACACGCCCTGATAGAGCCCGAGCAAGGTTTCGCCGCGTTTGATGTGAATCTCTCCTGCCTTGGTCTTCCGGGCGTCGGACTCGACGAAGAAAGCCACGTTCTTTATTTTTTCCTTACCCACCGCCGGCAAGGCTTCCACCGCTTCCGCCACCAGCTTTTCAAAATCTTCCCGGGTCATCTCAAGTTCGCTCGCCGATTTGCTGGCGCCACATCGCATAGTAAAGACCTTTCTTTTCCAAAAGCTCCGCGTGCGTGCCGGTCTCCGCGATACTGCCCTTCTCCAATACGTAAATCCTGTCCGCGTGCATTATGGTAGAGAGCCGGTGCGCAATCAGGACGGTAATGCGTGAAGCGCCTTCCGAAACATCGCGGATGGTCTTGGTGATTTCTTCTTCGGTCAGGGAATCCAGCGAAGAAGTAGCTTCATCGAAAATCAGGAGCGACGGCCGGCGCAAGAGCGCCCGCGCGATGGAGAGCCGCTGCTTTTCTCCGCCGGAGACTTTCACTCCGCCCTCGCCGATCAAAGTATCGATGCCCTTGTCCGCGCGGGAGAGGAGCGAGCCGGCCGCGCTTTTCTCCAGCGCATCCAGACACTCGGCCTCGGTCGCGGACGGATTTACGAAAAGCAGATTCTCGCGGATGGAGCCGGCGAAGAGCTGGGTATCCTGGGTCACAAAGCCGAACTGCCGGCGCAAGATATTCATATCTATCGCCCCGCCCTGCACGCCGTTGTAAGAGACTTCGCCTGCCTGCGGTCGATACAAGCCGACCAGGAGTTTGACCAGGCTGGTCTTGCCCGCACCGGACGGACCCACGAAAGCGACCGTCTCGCCCGAATGCACGTCAAAAGAAATATGCTGGAGAGCGGGCCGGTTGGCGGAGGGGTATTTGAAGGATACATCTTGGAAAGACAGCTCTGATATTATGCCGATGTCTTTGGCATTTTCCGGCACGGGTTCGATGGGCATACTCATAATATTTTTGAATTTTTCCAGCGCCACTTCCGCATCCCGCCAATTGTTAATCACCGTACCCACGTCCTGCAGCGGTCCGAAAACAAAGAAGGAGTAAATATATAGTGAGAAAAATTCTCCGAAAGTGATAATCCTCATAAATACCAGATACAGGAGAAAGGCCAGGATGCTGGTGCGCAGAAAGTTTATCAAGGTGCCCTGGATAAAAGACAAACTGCGAATATAGCGAAGCTTGCGCAGTTCGAGCGCGAGGATTTTGTCGGTGGTGGAATTTAGCCGGGTGATTTCCTGGTCCACCAGCCCGAGGGATTTGACCAATTCAATATTGCGCAAGGATTCCGTGGTAGAGCCGGAGAGCGCAGTAGTTTCGGAAAGAATTTTCCTCTGGATTTTCTTTATCCTGGTCGAGAGCAGATAGCTTGCGATGGCTATGATGGGCACGGTGGCGGCAAAAACCACTGCTACTCCCCAGTATATGTACAGGGCGTAAATGGTCACAAAGATAAAACCGATGAGAGAAACAAACAGGACATTGATGAAAGAAGTCGCAAAAGTTTCGCAGGCCAGGCGCACTTGCTGGAGAGTGCCCAGGGTCTCCCCGCTCCGCTGGTCTTCAAAGACCACGTACGGAAGCGCCAGCGAGTGCCGGACGCCGTCGTTGTAAATTTGCGCGCCAGTGCGCTGGGTCACGTTGTTCAAATAATAGTCCTGAAAATTTTTTGCGACCCGCGAAACGAATGCCGCTCCGATGGCGAGGAGTAGTAGCAAAGAAACTCCGCGGGCAAACTGCGCCAGGGTGAAAGCATCAAACCGGGTGGCATAGTCGTCGATGACGTGCCGGAATATAATCGGATCTATTAGGGCAAAACTCTGGTTTATCGCAGCCAAAAACAGCACCAGCACGCAGAGCTTCCAGTATTTCCTGAGATAGCCATACAAAATTTTCACGATGCCATTCTAGCACTTTCGAAACAAAAAATCGCCCTGAGGCGATTTTTTGCTGAAGATACCCAAAAATTAAAACCGGAAATGCTTGGACAATCCGCCCACTACCGGAAGCGGTACTTCTTTCTTGCCGGCAGCATTTATAATGCCGATGATGGAAAGCACCAGAAGACACAGGTTAATCAGGCGCATAAGAACCCACAGCCGCCAGAAGAGCATACCGGACAGGAGCCAAAGGATAATTTCTAAGCAAAAGAGCACCAGGCCCTGCTTTACGTGGAATTTTACGAAGGCATTCTTGCCCATTGCCAGGTACGAGATAATAACCAAAGGACCTATATACGAGAGAATACCCATCAATACGTCCGGGTTGCCCCCTCCTTCGGAATGATTAGTGTGATTATGTTCCATAAGATTTTATAAGATTAATTGATAATGCAAACGCCTGCCTAAAACTACAGGCAATCATAGCACAAAACCGGCACGCTCGGACAAGGCGTGTGGATAATCAGATTGCCAGCATATCGGAGAGCTTGTCCACAGATATCGTGAACGGCACAGCCCCGAGCACGCCCGGACCTATCGCATACTTGCTGAAGTAAAGAGTCAGATTTTGGCTGTCCAGAGACCAGTCGGTGAAGTCAGAGAATTTCAGACTATCCACTTCATCGGTGAATACCACCGGCGCGGTGGTGCCGGAAGGCTGCCAAGCATCCAGCTCTTTTTTCACCAGTTCGGTAAAGGGAGCCTGCTGGCTGGTCTTGATCACGTCCGACAGGTCGAGTAATTTGCCGCTGGCCAGGGAGGCGGTAAAAACTTTGAAGACTTCGTTGTCGTTCGCGCCGCCGGTGTAAATGTCTTCGACCAGCACGATGGATTCAGTCTTCGGCCCTTTGATGTCCTTTGCATCTATGTCCAAGGTGTACATAGCGGCGGGCTCATCCGCGCCAAAGTGCGCCTTGATATCCGGCACTTCCTTGTCCGCCTGAGTTTTGAAATCGCTCACGGTTTTATCCACAAAGCTCCGCGCGGCATCCGCCAGATCTCCCCCGCCGGTGATGACCGGTCTGGAACCGGAGAAATTTGCCTCGGTTATTTTTTCCTTGGTAATGGAAATTCCGGAAGAAGTATTCGCGGGGGCTTGGGCGCTGTTCTCGGGCTCCGGAGCCGGAGCGGTCTTGGGATGGCGAAAGCCCAGCCATATAGCCAGAATCACCAGGAGCAAAATGGCTATGTTTTTAAGAGCGTTCTCCCTGCGGATATTCATACCCCAATTATAGCACACGACTCTATCTGGGGTTTTCTAGCTCAATTGTGTCTTCGGCATCCAGCTGCTTGCCGCGTATAGTGGAGAAAAAAGCCTTCCTGTATTTGCCCCAGGTTTTTTTTAAGCCGTGCTCCCGAAAACGGCGGGCGGAAGATTTGACCGAAAGGCCGGGCTTGAATACTATCCGCCCGCTCCTAGAGACCCGCATCGCAGTGTCCGTGTCCTCGGCGTAAAAATTTAGATTCAAGTTGTAGCCGCCGGCGCTCTCCAGAGCCTGCCTGCGAAAGAAAGCATTGCCCCCTATCAAAATAGCGCCCTTGCGCCGCTTTTGCAGATACCAGCTCATAAAATTAAAAATGGTCGCCTGGCTCAAGTAAAATAGCGCGCGCATGTGCCAGGGGGCGTCAAAATAATCATAGGGCCCGGTCACGCCCGCCACCTTCGTATCATCGAAATATTTCATTTTTCTTTTTATCCAATCCGGATCCGGTATGCAATCCGCATCCATCTGCACGATGATCTCCCCTTTCGCATTTTCAAATCCGCGCTGCCGGGCAAAGATGAGGCCCTGGCGGGATTCGGAGACCAGGCGGACCCGCGGATCCGCCAGATAATCCTCCACTATCCTACGGGTGCGGTCGGTCGAATTGTTATCCACCACGATCACTTCAAAGTCCGGATGATTTTGCGCCAGAGCCGCATCCAACGCGCGGCCGATGCATTTTTCTTCGTTGTAGGCCGGGATTATTACGGATACTTTTGGGAATTTGCTCATCTGTTGAATTCCAGGTTGAAACTTTCCTCGGATAAAAACTCCGAGAACTCTTTGTAAACTATTGCCTCGTGCCCCCAAAAAGTGTGGTTCACTCCCCGGACGTAAACATTCTTTTTGGCTTTGGCGCCGAAAATGGAAAAATATTCTTCAATGGCCTGGCGCAAGGCGACCATATCGCGCGTGCTCTGGAGGAACAGCACCGGTATCTTTACCTGATCGATATTTTCTTGAAACACGCCGTCCAGATATTTCACCACCTGCTTCCCTGCCAGCCACTTGCTGTTGATGCCCGCGAAGGTCCACCACTTGCGCAGGATCGGGTATATTGTCCTGATGAGCATACGGAGAGTCCTTCTGAATTTTAAGCGGAACGGAGCGCCGATGGACACCACCGCAGAGAGCGAAGTGTCTCCTTTAGCGCAATCCAAAAGCATCGCCGCGCCGAGGCTGGTGCCTATGCCTATCACGTAGGAATATTCCATTGCGGTCTCGGCGATAACCCGGCGCAAACCCTCCAGGCATTCCTCCATATCGAGCTTTGAGAAATCCATAGGCCCGTCACCCCAAAAAGAAGTGGGGCGGGTGGCATAACCCTGCCGGCGCAAATATGTATCCAGCCTGGAGACCGGCTCCGCGTCATAGTCAAAGCCCGGCACCAGGATAAAGCAGATGTCTTCTTTTTTAAGCTTGTCCATACGCCTTTATCTTACAACTATGCAGCCGGGATTCAAGCCGCTGCGAATCTGCCTCCAGGCAGCCCGCTTCTCAAGCTCCTGCCCACAGCCAGGCCGATAATAGTGCCGAGCACAGCTCCGGCCGCAAAATCCGAGAACCAGTGTATGTTTGTGGAAACACCTATACCTATGTATAGCGCGTACAGAAATGCCAAAACTTTTATAAAATTATTTTTCGGGAAAAGAGATATGAGCGCGAAGGATGCCGCGAAAGCCACCGCCGTGTGGGAGGACGGCCAGCCCTGAAAAACTCCCCCGCGATCTACACCGAAACGCCAGACTTGGCTGGTATCGGCCAAGCCCTGCGCCTCTGCAAAAAAATGCGGGCCCGGCCGGCCGGTGAAAACTTTGTAAAAAGAAGAAATCGCGAGCCCGAGCACTTCCGCCTCCACCACCGCATATGCCACATACAAAACCCGCTCGTTTTTGCGTACTTTGGCGATTACGTATAAAACCACTGGTAGAACTATCGGCAGGAAAAATCCTATGAGCGCGGCGGGCCAGAGAAAGTCCTGCAGTTCCTCCCCGCGGGTCGCCTGGAAATAAGTCCAATCAAAGCCGGTGACCACTAAAACATAAGTGGCTGCAAAGGCCACCACTTGATATAGGAGCCTTTTGCCCGTATAAATGTGGGCCAACACTGCCCCGAGGGTATTGGAAAAATTTTTCATTATTGCTGTATACGGCGGAGTCCGTCAGAACGTTGCAGACCGTAGGCTGAAAACTTAGTTCATATTCATTCCGGGCATCTGCATCGCACCGGAAGCCGGAACATCTACAGTCTGCGTCGCTTCGACGCGCTGGCCGTTTATCGTGTAAGCGGAGTGATCATTGTTGAATAGCCCTGCGCGAATAGTGTGCGCACCCGGCGAGAGCGAATCTATGTGGTACCAGGGCGCGAGCATAATGATGAGATTGTCGTCTATATACAGGTGCACGTGCCCCTCGCCGGGCACGGGTGCGCCGTTCAAGTGTTCCGGCGAATAGGTAAAGTTGGTGGTATCCACGTGCACGTCCCAGCCGCCCATAGTGTCCTTCGCGATTTCAAA
>DASZPN010000042.1:0-3531 GCA_035549995.1 Minisyncoccota bacterium | reverse complement strand
TTTTCTTTGAGAGTCTGGTAAGCCCCAAACTTTCCGAGACCATAGCGAACGAAGTCGGCGCAAAGACTCTGGTGCTGAACCCGATCGAAGGCCTGACTCCTGATGAGCTCTCTGCCGGCCAAACCTACCTCTCTGTGATGGAAAGCAATTTGGCGAATCTGAGAACCGCGTTAGAATGCAAGTAAACCACTCAAAAAATATCATTGAACTCAAGAATATTTCTTTCTCTTACGGCAAAAACGAAGTATTGAAAGATATTTCCCTGGAAGTGCACCAGGGGGACTACCTGGGCATCATCGGGCCAAACGGCGCCGGTAAGACTACCTTGCTCAAGATAATGCTGGGGCTCCTCATACCCGCGTCCGGCTCGGTAAAAATTTTTGGGCAGGATATCCTGGACTTTAAGGACTGGCAGAAGATAGGCTACGTACCACAGAAAGCTACAAATTTCGACGACCGCTTTCCGGCCACCGTACGCGAAGTGGTCCTGATGGGCCGCTACGCCCGCGCCGGCATCCTGCACGGCATAAAGAAGAAAGACGAAGCAATAGTGGAGAAATCGCTAAAGCAGGTGGGCGTGTGGGAACTCCGAGATCGTTTGATCGGAGATCTTTCCGGCGGCCAACAGCAACGAGTATTCATCGCCCGCGCCCTGGCTACGGAACCGGAGGTAATACTGCTCGACGAGCCTACCACCGGTGTGGACCAAAAAACCCAGGACGAATTCTATGCCTTGCTGAAAAAGCTGAACCAAGAGCTTGCTCTCTCTTTGGTGCTGGTCTCTCACGATACCGAAAGAATAATTCGGGAAGTTATGCATATCGCCTGCATAGACACGACGCTGGTCTGCCACTTGTCGCCGGAAGACTACGTCAGAGAAAGCCAACGAGAAAACGTTGCCGGCTCGCCTTTGGTCCCCTTTCATCATCATCCCAAGCCATGATAGCCAATCTTCTACAATACGGTTTCATTGTGCGAGGCATAGAAGCCGGGCTGATTGTGGCTGTCATAGCGCCGCTCATAGGCATATTTCTGGTCTTGCGCCGATACTCGCTCATCGCCGATACCCTGGCCCATGTCTCACTTGGTGGCATAGCACTCGGACTCTTGTTAAGCTGGAATCCGGTTATTACCGCCCTCGGCACCACCGTGCTCGCATCGCTCGGTATCGAGAAGCTTAGGATTTCCAAAAAAGTTTACGGGGAATCGGCCTTGGCGCTGTTTCTCTCCGGCAGTTTGGCTTTGGCTATCGTGATATTGTCGCTCTCGCACGGCCTAAATTCTAACCTGTTCAATTATCTTTTCGGCAGTATTGTGACCGTCACTCAAAACGATGTGCACACCATCTGCATCCTGGCCGTGGTGGTCATAGTTTTACTCGCCTGCTTTTATAAAGAGCTGGTGTATGTGACTTTTGACGAAGAGTCCGCCCGAGTCAGCGGGATACCGACCAGGATGGTGAATACCGTGCTCATTATTCTAGCCGCATTGACCGTGTCCTTATCTATACCTATCGTCGGAGTCCTTCTGATTGCGGCTTTGATAGTAATACCGGTGGTAACCGCGCTCCAGTTGCGCAAAAGTTTTTCCCAAACCATCATCTACGCCGAAATTTTTTCAATCTTCTCGGTGATTGCCGGCATAATATCTTCATTTTATCTGAACACTTCTACCGGCGGCACCATTGTCCTCTTCGCGCTTTTTCTTTTCGCTATAATACTTATCTTAAAGAGAAAATCATGAAAAAAGATTTTAAAAAGATTTTAAAGGATGCGGGACTCAAGGCGACGGACGCTCGGCTGGCGATTCTCTCGATATTATCGGAAGGCGGCGCCCCCGAAACCGCGGAAGGAATCCACCGGAAAATCAAAAAGAGCCGCCTGCCTGCCGGCAGGCAGGGCACGGATTTTGCCACCGTCTACCGCACTCTCTCGGCTTTCCTAAAGTCCGGCATTCTGAAAAAAGTAGATTTGCGGCGGGAATCCGTTTACTACGAACTTGCCGACAATAAAAACCATCACCACCACATCGTCTGCACGAATTGCGGCCTGGTTGAAGATTTTGAAAACCGCGAGACGGAAAAACTGGCGGAAAAGATTGCCAAAAAATCCGCGAAATTCAAAAGCATCAGCGAACACTCCTTTGAGTTCTTTGGCTTGTGCCGAAAATGCGCTTAAGCAGTTTCTATTGCGCCTTCAAATAGTTCTCCTGCACCCAGCCGTCCGCGCCGCTGGCGAAATTAATCTTCCACCAAGTGTAACTGGAAGCAGTAATTTTATAATGCAACAAATAGGACAATGGGGATAACTAAACCAAAAACAGGAATATAATTAAGGCATGAAAAAATACCTCAAAATAGTGCTTGTATTCGTGTGCGCGGGGCTTTTGTTTTCAGGCTATTTGAGCGCGGTAAAATTATTCACCAGTACTTGCGCCTTTAACGAAGGCTGCCCGTACTTCCTGGGCTACCCCGCCTGCTGGTACGGTTTTGCGATGTATCTCATTATGCTTCTGATTACCATATTCTCGCTCGGAGGCAGCAAGATCCGCGGCGCGCTCAAGGCCGACGCGGTAGTGTCCTTTCTCGGCATCATCTTCGCCGGAAGCTTCGTCGTGCAGGAGGTCGCCCGCTCCCAAGTCACCGGCTCCCTGGGCCTCTCCACCTGCGCGTACGGACTGATTTTCTACATCCTGATTTTTATCCTCTCCCTCGCGGGATTGAAACAAAAAGAACCGGCTGTGCCGATGAATTAATTGTTTGCGGAGAACGGTACTCTGGAAGTCACTGTGCCAATCATATCAAAGGAAAAAGGAGTAGCAGTAAAAGTAAAGTCATAAAATGAAAAAAAGCAAAATGATAGATAAGAAGAAGATATTGCGCGAGAAGGATCACTTGACTCGCCCTCCTCGACTCGAAGGCAGAGTTAAGAATGCTGCGACTAATCCGAAACGGAAACATAAAAAATATGTTTAAAGATAGAACCGAAGCGGGAAAACTTTTAGCGAAAGAGCTCTTGAAATACAGGGGCGGAGAAACGGTGGTATTGGCGCTTCCGAGAGGCGGGGTTGTTGTAGGGTACGAAGTTGCCAGGGCGCTCCACTCGCCTTTGGATATTGTGGTGACTAGAAAAATTGGACATCCGCATAATCCCGAATATGCCGTCTGTGCGGTAAATAAGGACGGCCTGCTCTTGTGTGATGAACAAGCAATTAAGTCCATTGATTACGTGTGGCTCAATGAAGAAATTTCAAGTCAAAAAAAAGAAGCGGAGCGGCGAATTCTATTGTATCGAGAAGGAAGAAGGCCGGAAGAAATTAGCGGGAAGATAGCCATACTCGTAGATGACGGTATCGCCACCGGTCTCACTATGCGGCTTGCCATTCGTTATGTAAGAACCCAAAAGGCAAAGAAAATTGTAGTGGCGGTGCCTGTGGCTCCGCTTGATTTCGGACGTTCTATTTTAAATGAAGGCGCAGATGAGATTATCACGCTCATACCGCCGGAAGACTTTATGGGTGCGATCGGAGCTC
>DASZPN010000041.1:0-5966 GCA_035549995.1 Minisyncoccota bacterium | reverse complement strand
GGTCCCATCGCTCCGCCGTAGCCATAACCGCCGATCGGACAGGACACAGGAGTTTGAAATGCATTTATTTTAAGCGCGGTAGTAATCTGCAGGAACGGCTGGACGTCCCGAGTGGGCTTCATCACATTTGGGAAAACAGTCCCCGTATTCTTGCCCACTCCGGCGCCGGTCGCGGTATCGGTCAAGTAACATTGTCCTACGTTCGCGCCGAGATTGGACTCCTGGGTGAGGATAGCCAACAAAAAGGCGGGGTCGATACCTGTTTTGGCTTTGGCTTCGTTGGCATATTGTAGGGCCGTGCCGAAATTAATCTGCTGGGAAGATGCCACCAGGGGAAACAATGCGGCGCGTATTTTATCCGCCTGAGCTTTCTTTTGCGCCGCCAGAGCCGCGTACTGGGCGGTTTTTTGCTTGGAAATAGCGAGGAGCTGCTGCTTGTCCGCTTCGCTCTTTGCCACTTTTTGCTGAGCGGATTCCAGCTCGGCCTTGGCATCAGTTTCCTGGTTTTGCTGATTCTGTAGGTCGGCTTTTTCGGATTCGGTCTGCGCCTTTATCCCCTCAATCTGCTGGACCGAAACTTTTACCGCGTTCTTGATTGATGTGTATGATTCCAGATCGCTGTAAAAATCCGACAAACTTTGATCTGAAAGCAGAAGGTTGATCAGGCTCTCATTGTCAAAATCATTTGTATTGCGCAGGAGCTGTGCGATAGACTCGTGCTGCTTTTCTATATTGTCCTGCAGGCTGGTGATTTCGGAAGATTTTTCTTTGATTGAAACGTTGAGCTGTGCAATGGCCAAAGTTCTGGCTTTTATCTTCGTTCGGAGCGCGGCAATCTGGCTGTTTAGATAGCCGATATCGCCGGTGAGCGTACCAGTGTTTTTTTGCTCGGCTGCCTGCTTGGCCAAGAGATCCGCCAGCTGAGCCTCGATCTGAGCCAGCTGCTGTTTGCAATAATTCCGATCCGCGGTCGAAGAACTTGGGTTCAATTTCAGACAATCAAAATCCGCCCGGGAATGATATAACGGCAACGATACCAGCGTAATAAGCAAAATAAAAACTATGACTTTTCCTCTCGTCATAGCTTTTATTGTACCATATTTCGTTTGATCCTTTGTTTTTAGGCTTTCGCTTCCTCGCCGGAGCCGGCTCCTGCCTCGCTCTCCTCCTCCTTCTTGCCCTTCTTCTCCACTTCGATAGCCGAGAGATCCACCGGAGCTTCTTCTTCCTTCTCCTCCTTTTGAGCGGCAACGGATGCCACAACCTCTCCCGCATCGTTCACTGCCTTTACTCCCGCCGGCAGTTTGATGTCAGAAACTAGGATTTGGCTATCCAGACCGGCCAGTTTTGATATATCTGCAACCAGGTTATGAGGCATATCTTTCGGCAGAGCCTCCAATTCCAGCTCGTGCAAAACTTTGACCAGGGTGCCCAGGCCGCTTTTGACCGCCTCGGAAACGCCGGTAAATTCGATCGGCACGCTGACGCGGATAGGTTTGTTTACGTCAATCGCCAGAAAATCAACGTGTATAGGCTCATCAGTTACGGGATTGGTCTGGACCTCGTGAATCAAGGTATCCACTTCCCCCTCCGGAGTGGTAATTTTTACCATAGAAGATTCCCCCGCTTCACGCCAGATTTTTTTGAAATCAATCAAGGATATGGCGATCGGCGTAGAGGGCTTGCCTGCGCCGTAAAAAACAGCCGGGATTTCCCCGTCCTTGCCTTTCGTGCCGCTATTTCGCTTTTGCGCCTTCAGGGCTAACATGGCAGACAGTATATATGAAAAGTTAAAAAATGCAACTGGGATTTACTGACCCGGCTTGGCCCCGCTTGCTTCGGGGCGAGTGATATGGCCCGCGATGTATTCTTTGGTGCCGGGGCCGCCGGGGACGGGTACCTTTTTGCCGGGGTTGAATATATTTTTCGGGTCGAAAATTTTCTTGGTTTCCGCAAAGAGCGCGGTTATCTTCGGGCCGTACATCTTCTCCAAAAATGGCGTGCGGATGAGGCCGTCGTTGTGCTCGGCGGTGATGGAGCCGCCGAGGCGGATGACCAGGTCGTACACCTGCTCCGACACCCGCATGACGATGTGCCCGAGCTCCGGGTCCGCCGGGCTGAGCAAGGTATAAATGTGCATATTCCCCTCGCCCGAGTGCCCTCCCACGGCGAAGGTCATTTCCTTGCCGTACTGATTTAAAATTTTATACAAAGCTGGATAAAACTGCGGCAATTTTTCCGGCCGGACGATGACGTCGTCCACGAAGGGCTCGGATTTCATCTTCTTCAGGTGATAGCGGATGAGGTTGAAAGCCTGCCGGCGGATGGTCCAGTATTTTTCGGCTTCAAAATCGTCCCGCGCGATATGCAGGCCTATTTTCTTTTCGCCCCGGAGATCCTGCATGGCCTTTTTGGCATTACCCTCGGCCTCGGCCAGAGTGTCGCCGGTAAATTCCACCAGGAGAATAATCTTCGGGAAGCCGTGCCGGAGAGTCATAGCCGTTTCCGGGCCGAAGGAAAAAATTAGCTTGAAAAATTTCCTTGCGCCCAGGAGTTTGGCAAAACTGCGGATATATTTGAGCACTATCATAAAAGTCTTGTCGTCGTAGGACTCCAGCGTCTGAGGACTATATTTCAGAATTTTGTTTACCAGGCCGGGCAGAAGAGTCACGTCACGCAGGAACACTACTAAGAGCTTGGTGTAAGCCTTCGGCTTGATCAGCCGAAAAGTGATTTCTGTCGCGATGCAAAGCGTGCCTTGCGAGCCGACCAAGAGCTTGTTTAGGTTGAAAAAATCCTGGCTGCCCATCACGTTCCAAAGATAGTAGCCGGAAGAATTTTTGTGCACGTCCGGCTTGGCGGCATCTATTTCCGATTTATTTTTCTGGATGAGCTCGTAAATATTTTTATACACATTGCCTTCAAAATCATTCTGCGCGATTTTTTTCTGCAGTTCAGACTCATTCAAGGATTTGACCACATATTCATTCCCGTCGGCAAAAATAATTTTGGCTTCCGTCACGTAGTCTTCCGTCTTGCCATAGCGCAGAGTTTCCTCGCCGGCGGAATTGTTGCCGAACATCCCGCCCATGGCGTTTATGCTCTTGGAAGCCGTAAAGCACGGCAGGATCAGCCCGCGCTCCAAAGTCAGCTTTTCAAAATCGCGATAGAACATGCCGGGCTGTACGGTAATCTCCTCCCCTTCGAATTTCACCAGCTTGTTCATATACTTGGTGAAGTCGAGGATGATGGAATCATTTACCGCCCCGCCGGACATGTCGGTCCCCGCCGAACGCGCGGTGATGGAGAGCCCGGGATAACGCTCCTTGTTCTCATTCACCCACTTGACCAGGGCTTTCACGTCATCGGAATCTTTCGGAAAAAGTACGAGCTTGGGCCGGACATCAAAAATACTCGCGTCGTGCGAATACTTTTTCAGAGTCTCCTCGCTGTCATCCGCGTCCCCTTTCCAAAATTTTAGGATTTCATCTTTCATTGCATCAGGTTGAATAATTTCATTCGGGCTTCTACTATTTTTTCCATCGCGTCTACCGCCGGCTGTAAAATTTTGGACGGGTTTATTTCTCCGGGATTCTCCGAGGTATATTTGGCCACCGCCTCTTCGTACGCCAGGCGAATCTCGGAATTGATGTGAATTACGGAAATACCTGATTTGACTGCAGCAACAAAATCATCGTCCGAAAGCCCGGATCCGCCGTGGAGGACCAGGGGCACGCCGGCGGCCTTTTTTATCTCCGCAATCAAATCCGGATGAATGTGCGGCTTGCCGTTCTTCACGATGCCGTGAATACTGCCGACGGACGGCGCGAACATATCTATGCCGGTGGCTTCCACAAACTTTTTCGCGTCTTCCGGCTTGGTCAGGATGCCGGCGCCTTCGGGAATAAAATCCCGGAGCTCGGAGCCAGAGCCGATGTAGCCGAGCTCCGCTTCGATGAGCACATCCCGGCCGGTGCTTTTGGTGTACTCCCGCGCATAATCCACACACTCTTTGGTAAGCTTCACATTTTCATCAAAAGAAAGCTGCGTACCGTCGATAATGGCCATATCAAATCCCGCGTCAATGCAGGCCTTCACGGCCTCAAGGCTGTGGTGATGGTCGGCATTCAAAAATATCGGGTAATTGTCCCGCTCGCGGTATTCCCGAATCAGAGCCACGGCCTCGTCCCGGCCGAAGAAAGCTTCCTCGCCTTCCGAGAGTCCGATGATTACCGGAAGATTCAATTTCTTGGCGGCCGCATAGATGGCGTGCAAGGCCTCCATATTGGAAATATTAAAGTGGCCGATAGCCACGCCTTTTTCCCCCGCCTCTTTCAAGCATTCCCGTAAAGTCTTCACGCTTCTTATTTTAACAAATTCTTTAGCATTTCAATAACCATCTGAGGATTGGCGCTGCCGCCTGACTCTTTGATGACTTTACCCACAAGCGACATGATTGCATTTTCTTTGCCGCCCTTATACGTCGCCACCACTTCGGGATTCTCTGAAATTATTTTTTCCACCAGCGGTTTGATGGCGCCTTCGTCGTTTATCTGAAGCAATCCTTTTTCTTTCGCAATTTTATCCGGATCGCCGCCCTCGGATATCTGAATGCTTATCAAAGTTTTACCCGCCGTAGAGCTAACCTTGCCACCGCCTATCATATCCATAGTCATGCCGAGCTCGGTCGGACCGGTCGCTCCGATATTTCCGCCTGGAATACTGGAGACTATGTAGTTCGCGGCGATTTCTGGATACTTCGTTGGCATCTTTTCCAGTAATTCTCTCTGGGCCGTATTTTGGACAAACACTTCAATGAGTTCGGGATTCTTAATTTTTTCCTTCAGCTTCTTTCGGACTTCTTCCGGCAATTCCGGCAATTCTTCCTTCATCTTCTTTAAATCAAACGCCTCGTGCAGTTTCAGCTTCGGCAAATCCGGGTCCGGGAAGTAGCGATAATCCTCGCTGGTTTCTTTTTTGCGCTGGGAAAAGGTGGCTTGTTTGCCTTCATCCCAGCCGCGGGTCTCCTGCACGATTTCGGCGTCTTTGCCGGCGTCGAGCAGTTTCGTCATCCGCTCAAGCTCGTACTTGATGGCCCGCTCGGCACTCTTGAACGAATTCAAATTTTTCACTTCCACCTTCGTGCCGAATTTTTTCCGGTCGCGCGAGGCGGAAATATTCGCCTCCACTCGCAATTCTCCTTTTTCCATGTTCGCCTCCGACGCGCCGAGGTACTGCAAAAGTAATTGATATTCCCGGGCAAAATCACCGGCGGCTTTTGCTGTTTCATCTATCGAGTCAAACGTGTGCGCCTCGGTCACGAGCTCGGACAGCGGCACGCCGGCGCGATTGAAATCAATGAGAGAAAAATCTCCGCGGTCATGCTTGTTGTTGGCAGTGTCTTCTTCCAGGTGCACGCGGGTGATGTCAAAGCCGGCCAGTTTGCCGCCGGAAACTATCGGGTATTTGTACTGGGAAATCTGATAACCCTTCGGGATGTCCGGATAAAAATAATTCTTTCGGTCAAATTCGGAGAAGTCCGCAATATTTCCGCCGAGGGCCAGGCCGATGCGGATGACGTGCTCCACGGCCTTTTTGTTTATGACCGGCAACGCCCCGGGGTGCGCCATGCACACCGGGCAAATATTCACGTTCGGCTTCTCTTCGTCCGGGTCATTTTTGCACCCGCAGAACATCTTGGTCTCGGTCTTTAGCTCCGCGTGAACTTCCAGCCCCACCGTGTAGTAATACTTTTCCGCCATAAGATACGGCTATTATACACTTTTCTTAAGTATTTTCACGAGGCCGTCGGAGAGAGCTTTGACGGACTTATCATCGTACAAGGAGAGTACAAAGACTTTCTTATTGAGCTTTTCAAATTTTTTCTTTTCCCGTTCAATTATTTTTTGGTCCTTGGCTTCATCCGCCTTGGTCAGGATTATTATCTCATCCTTTTTCGCGAGCAC
>DASZPN010000040.1:0-2158 GCA_035549995.1 Minisyncoccota bacterium | reverse complement strand
CCCCATCATCACTCCAAAGAAGGAAAATTCTTTCGAGTCAAAGGCGACATTCAACCCCGCCGCCATCGAGCTCGGCGGAAAGGTAAACATTCTCTACCGGGCGATGTCGGACGACAACACATCGACCGTGGGCCTGGCCGTATCGGCGAACGGTACGGATATCGCGGAGCGTTTAAATGAGCCGGTCTACGTGCCCCGCGGGGATTTTGAGATGAAAAAAGTTTCCGGAGGAAACTCCGGCTGCGAAGATCCGCGCCTGACTAAAATCGGCAAAGACATCTTTATGTGCTACACGGCTTTTGACGGCATCGGCCCGCCCAGGGTGGCGGTCTCTTCCATTCCGGAAAAAGATTTCTTGGCCCGCAAGTGGGACTGGAAGGAGCCGTTTCTCCTAACTCCCGGGGGCTTTGACGACAAGGATGCCTGCCTTCTGCCGACGAAATTCAAGGACGGGTACTTTGTATTGCACAGAGTGGACAATGAGATCTGCGGAGATTATTTAAAAACTTTGGATTTTCATACCGAGTCCGTCAAGAAATGCATCCGTATCATGGGGCCGCGCAGAAATGCCTGGGATAGCGCCAAGGTCGGCATCACCGCTCCGCCAATCCGGACCAAGTACGGCTGGCTCCTCATTTATCACGGGGTGTCCAAAAGCCGCAGCACTTACCGGATAGGGGCGGCTCTGCTCGACCTCAAAGATCCGGCCATCGTGATAGCCCGGGGCGCGGATGCTATCTTTGAGCCGGAGCAGGATTACGAAAAAAACGGCATCGTCGCCAACGTAGTCTTTCCGTGCGGGATGGTGGAACGCAAAGGCCTTTTATATATTTATTACGGCGGGGCGGACAAGGTGGTCGGCGTGGCCACCATGAAGCTCCAGGATATAATCAAGCCTCTCCTTCGCGGAGCCAAATACTAGTGTGATATAATATAGCTATGCAGATAAATTTAAAGGGCAAAAATCTGGAATTAACCGAAGCGATAGATGATTATGTGCTAAGAAGGGTTAGCAATTTGGGCAAGCTTCTGTCCAAGATGGAAGACGGGGGCGAGCGTAGCATAATGGTGGATTTTGAAGTGGCGAAGACCACCAATCACCACAAGGCCGGCGAAGTCTACGAAGCGGCCTGCAAGGTCAACATCGGCGGCCGGGAATTTTACTCCAGTTCCGAAAAGGAAGACTTGTACGAAGCCGTGGACGATGTGAAAGCCAAACTCTTCGGCGAAATAAGCAAGAATAAAGACCGGCGGCAGACGCTCTTTCACAGGGGAGCGCGCAGCGTAAAGAAAATGCTAAAGGGCCTTTCCAGGAGAAACCCTTTCACTTCCAGGTACGACAAAAAATAATCAGTAATTTTTCTCAAACTCTTCGAAAGCGATTTCCTTTTTGCCTTCGGGAATCACTTTTTTGATTACAAATTTGCCGTCCTCGAGCTTTGCGTCCGTGATGATGACGCGCTTGCCGTTTTGCAGGAAATAAGTCCGCGGCCAGGCGGCGTAAGCGCGGAATTTATTGTAATTGGAAACCGGATCACCGAGAGGGTCTATCAATCCATCCTCTTTTTTTATCTTTTTACAAAGCGTGGCTTTGCCCTCGTCTTGTTTTACCGGATTTATTGTGCCGTTTATGAATTCGGGCAGGGTTTTCGCCAGTAGTTCTCCGCCGATTTTTATCAGGCGTTTGCGCAGTTCCGGCGCGGTTTCTTCCGGCAGTATGCCGACTTTTTCCAAAGCGATTATGTCACCGGAGTCCAGCTTGAATTCCATCTGTTGGATGGCTACGCCGGTTTCCGTGTCGCCGGCGAGTATTGCGGATTCGACCGGAGAGGCCCCGCGATATTTGGGCAGCAGGGAATAGTGAATATTGAGAGAGCCGAGCCTTGGCGCCTTTAAAATCTCTTCCGGAATTATTTTTCCGTAGGCTACCACGAGAAAGAAATCATACTCCACTGCTTGCGATTTATCGTCGCTGCGCCCTTCCCCTTTGGGGCGGGACCCTCGCGAGCTCAAAATCGCAAGCAGTTCCGTAATTTTTTCCGGTTGTGTGTACGGCACTCCGTTTTGCTCCGCCCAGACTTTCACCGGTGGGGGAGTGAGAAGCATTTTTCTGCCGGCCGGCCGGTCCGGCGCAGTGATTATGAGCGATGGCAGGAAG
>DASZPN010000039.1:0-2057 GCA_035549995.1 Minisyncoccota bacterium | reverse complement strand
GGAATAAAATTTGCCCGCCCGGGAAAGTTTGATTATCATTTTGCTGCCGCATTTCGGACACTTTATATTTTCCGGAGCATCGCCCAGGTTGGTGGCTTTATCCAGCTTTTCTTTGGACTTCACTTCTTTTTGAAAAGGTCCGTAAAAATCCTTAAGTGTTTTTTCATATTCGCGTTCGCCGCGGGAAATCTCATCCAATTCGTCTTCCATCTCCGCGGTAAAGGTGTCCGAGATGTAGCTCGGGAAGTGTTTTTCCAAAAAATCCGAGACTACCTCGCCGGTATCAGTGGGGAAGAGGGTCCGGCCTTCCTTGCGGACGTAACCGCGGTCTTCAATAGTACGCATTATCGAGGCGTAAGTGGAGGGCCGGCCGATGCCGCGCTGTTCCAGCTCTTTGACCAAACCGGCCTCGGTATAACGGCCGGGCGGCTCGGTAAATTTTTCTTCGCTGGAAAGTTCGATCAGTTTAAGCTTTTCTCCGGCCTCGCATTTAGGCAGTTCCACGTCTTCGCCGCGGGCGGCTGTGTCCACGGATAGCCAGCCCGGGAAGAGTAACCGCGAACCGGTAGCCGAAAAAGCAGGCAAGTCTTTCTCGCCCTCCATCAGGGCGGATATTTTTGTCTTCATAAGTTTTGCGTCGGCCATTTGGGAGGACACGGCCCGTTCCCAGATCAATCGGTACAACCGACTCTGCTCCTCCGTGCCGGCTTCCAGTTTTTCGATGTGAGTCGGACGGATGGCTTCATGGGCTTCCTGCGCGTTTTTGGACTTGGTCTTATAAATTCTCGGCTCGGCAAATTCTTTGCCGTATTTTTTATTCACAAAAGAAAGTATTTGATTCTGGGCCGCGGAGGCGAGATTGGTGCTGTCTGTCCTCATATATGTGATGTGTCCGGCTTCGTAGAGCTTCTGCGCTATCTGCATCGTGCGGGAGGGCGAGTAGCCGAGACGGGAGCTCGCAGTCTGCTGGAGCGTGCTGGTGGTAAAAGGTGCGCGCGGGGAGCGTTTTTGTTCGGATTCCTTGACTGCGCTTACCGACCAGGCTTTTTCCTTGCCCAGCTTTAATATTTTTTCTACGAGTTTTTCATCCCGCGGTTCTTCCTCGCACTCCAAGACAAGTTTATCTTTGCGGGGAGTCTCGAATATCCCCGCCAGCCGCCAGAATTTTTCCGGCACGAAAGCGCGGATTTCGCGTTCGCGCTCCATAATTATGCGGAGGGCGGGGGATTGCACCCGTCCGGCCGAGAGCCCGTAGCGGACTTTTTTCCAGATCAATCCGGAGAGGTCGTAGCCCACCAATCTGTCCAGCACCCGGCGCGCTTCCTGCGCCCGGCGGAGGGCAGTGTCTACTTTTCGCGGGTGCTTCAGGGCTTCTCTTACCGCTTCCTTTGTGATTTCATAAAAAGCCACCCGCTCTATCGGCGCTTTTACTTTTTTGTCAGCCTTCAATAATTCTTCAATATGCCAGGCTATGGCTTCGCCTTCGCGGTCGGGGTCCGTAGCGAGAATTACTTCGCTCGCTTTTTCCGCGAGTGTTTGCAGTTCGTGCACTACTTTTTCCTTGCCTTTGGAAATTTCATAATGGGGCACAAAGCCTGCGCCGATATCGATAGCCTGCTTGTTTGACTTCGGCAAATCCCGAATGTGCCCGATCGAAGCGCGCACGGTAAATTTGTCCGCTTTGGCCGAGGCGGATTCGTCTAGATATTTTTCAATGGTCTTGGCCTTGGAAGGCGATTCGACTATCAATAATTTCATCGCTTAGCAAGTATTACACGAAATTTATTTTTTTAGCAAACCGGCAGACTATTGGTACAGGCGAATTTCCCCGAGCTCTTCTTTGATTATTTCTTTGATTTCCATAACCGAGAGAAGGGTGTTTGCCTCGGATACCGGCATCTGCATCAGCCGGAGAAGTTCGTCCCGGGGCATGGGTTCCCGTAAAAGCTTGGCTACCTGTTTTTCTTCCGGAGACATATCTTCAAAAAGCCTCTCCTGTTTGGCTTCGTGGCCTACGTCGAAGCCCAAGGCTTCCAAGATATCCTCGGAGCAGGTGA
>DASZPN010000038.1:0-17529 GCA_035549995.1 Minisyncoccota bacterium | reverse complement strand
CGGAGCGATGGTCTTTTTATGTTCCCACGACACGAACTCTTCCGCGCCCAGGGCAGACTTGGCCAAATCTTTTCTTTTCCGGCCAAAGCGGTCAATCGGCGCCGGGGTGTAGCCGGTGAGGTAAATTTTATCAATCCCGGCCGCGTCCGCCGTGCGGAACATCGCGCCGACGTTTTCCACGCTCCTAATATTGTGTAATATTAAAATGTTTTCTTTGTTTTTCATCCCAATGAAGCAATGAATGAATTTTTTTACTCCGAGGGTCCCGCCCGGTACTCCGGGAAGGGCGCAGGAGAAAAAAATTTATTTATTGCGTAATCCTAGGAAATTTTTGCTCCGCATTTTTTTGTGGTAGGCGATGGCAAACCGGTGCGCTTCGGCGTTGGCTAATAAAATCTCGTCTTCCCGCGCCCGGATAAAGCGCTCTTCCCCGCGGATGGCCACCGGCCGGTGCCGTTCGTTCTTGGTCACGGCCGCGATAGGAATCTGTACGCCGATTTTGGCCATTATATTCCTGGCCGCGTTTATCTGCGCGGTCGAGCCGTCCAGGACGATGAGCCGCGGGTAATCCCACTCCGTGTGGGCCAGCCGGCGGTCCAGGATTTCCGCCAGGGCGCCGGTGTCGTTCGCGCCGGACTGGCTCCGGATTTTGAATTTCTTGTACTCGCTTTTGACCGGCTGGCCGCTCTCCACCACCGTCATCACGCCCACCATATTTTGGCCGGACATATGCGCGATATCGTACGCCTCGATGCGGAAAGCGCCGGCGGCCATGCGTTCACCCTTGAGAAGCGCCACGTCATTTATGTGCTGGAGAGCAAATATTCTCCTTTTGACCTCCCCGGCCTGTTCAAACTCGCGCCTTTTGGCATAAGCCATCATTTCTTTTTTCAAATTAGAGAGAATCCTCTTCTTTTTGCCCCGGAAGAAAAGTTTTAGATTCGCGATATTCCTCCCGTAGGCGCGGCGGGCCAGGGCATCGGCAGTTTCCGGCGCCAGATGAAGCTGGCGGTAGAAAGCAAAATTATCTTTCTTCCTGGAATCCGCGTCTATGTACGGAAATATCGGGCGGATGATTTTCATCGCTTCCTTGAGCTGTCCGCCATTGGTAAAGGGGCCAAAAACTTCCGAAAAACGTTCCGGCGTTTTGCCTTCTTTGAGTTCTTTGCCCCGCACGATTGCGACCTCCGGAAGTTTTTCATCGGTGATGCAGACATAATTCCAGCTTTTATCGTCCTTCTCGTCTGAATTGTAATATGGCTGGTGCTTCTTGATGAGTTCGGCTTCCAAAATGAGGGCTTCCAGCACGCTGTCCGTGGTAGCCCAGGATATTTTATCCGCGCGGAAAACCATGTCCACCAGGCGCGGGCCGCGGGTTTCGATCAAATCCTTGCTAAAATAGCTCCGCACCCGGTCGCGGAGCGAAGTGGCTTTGCCGATATACAAAATTTCCTTTCCTTTTTTGAAAAAGTAAACCCCCGGCTTGTCCGGCAGTTTAAATTTTTTTAGACTTTGCGCTTTCATATTATTTCTTTATCACCTTCTTCAAATATTTCCCCGTATAGCTCTTGGCATTATTCGCTACTTCTTCCGGGCTTCCTTTGGCAACCAGATTGCCGCCGTTCACTCCGCCTTCGGGCCCGAAGTCTATCAGGTAGTCCGAGCTTTTGATTATATCCAGATTGTGCTCAATGAGAACCACAGTATTGCCCTTAGATACAAGCTTATTCAAGACTTCCAGGAGTTTTGCCACGTCATCGTAGTGGAGTCCCACGGTCGGCTCGTCCAGGAGATAAATGGTCTTCTCGGTGTGTGGGCGGTACAGCTCGGAAGAAATTTTAACGCGCTGAGCTTCCCCGCCGGAGAGCGTGGTGGCGCTCTGGCCGAGCTCCACGTAGCCCAAGCCCACGTCCATCAGGGTTTGCAGGCGGTCGGAAATGGCCGGAATATCCTCAAAAAATTTCAGGCCTTCTTCCACGGTCATCTTCAAAACTTCATAAATATTTTTCTTTTTGTATTTCACCGTCAGGGTTTCCTTGTCAAAGCGCTTGCCGCCGCACACATCACAAGTAACATACACAGTCGGCAGGAAATGCATCTCCACTGCGATCTCGCCGTTGCCTTCGCAGGCTTCGCAGCGGCCGCCTTTCACGTTGAAGGAAAACCGGTTCGGCTTCCAGCCGCGCAGGCGCGCTTCTTCGGTGGCGGCAAAAAGGTCGCGAATATGGGTGAAAGTGCCGGTATAAGTCGCGATGTTGCTCCTCGGAGTGCGGCCGATGGGCGACTGGTCTATCAGAATCGCGCGGGAAAGGTATTCCGTGCCGGTGAACGCCGTGCAGTTATAAATTTTCGCCGTGCGATACGCGCGTTCCAGCCGAGCCTGCAGATTTTTGAAAAGAATTTCGTACATAAAGGAACTTTTGCCACTTCCGGACACGCCGGTGATGCTGGTCATCACTCCGAGCGGCACTTCCACGTTCAAATTTTTGATGTTGAAAACTTTTCCGCCGGCGATGCGTAGGTAGCCCTTGGCTTCACGGCGTTTCTTCGGTACTTCAATTTTCTCTTCACCGCGCAGGTATGCCAGTGTCCGCGAATTGCTCGTATTCTTTTTCGCAGTCAGTAAATCTTCCAGCCAATCGGCCACGATAATCTTGCCGCCGTGCACTCCGGCCTTGGGCCCGATGTCCACTATATAATCCGAAGCGTAAATCGTGTCTTCGTCGTGCTCCACCACCAAAATGGTGTTGCCGAGATCGCGGAGATTCAGCAAAGTCTTGATGAGGCGGTCGTTGTCCCGCTGATGGAGCCCGATGGTCGGCTCGTCCAAAACGTACAAGGCGCCGACCAGGCGCGAGCCAAGTTGGCTAGCGAGCCTTATTCTCTGGGCCTCCCCGCCGGAGAGGGTGTTGGCCTTCCGGGAGAGCTGCAGATAATCCAGGCCTACGTCGAGCATGAACTCTAGGCGCGCCTCGATTTCTTTCACCACCGGCACCGAGATTTCTTTTTCTTGCTCGGAGAGCTTGAGACTCTTGAAAAAGTCGTAGGCATCGCGAATAGACAGGCCGGCCAAGTCAAGAATATTTACTCCTTTTTTATGGTTCTCGGCAGTCAGAAAAACATTCAATGCTTCCGGGCGCAGGCGGGCGCCTTTGCAGGCCTCGCAAGGCTCGTCCCCGCCGAAGTACTTGGTGCCGAGGCCGTTGCACTCCGGGCAGGCGCCGTAGGGAGAGTTGAACGAGAACAACCGCGGTTCCACTTCCGGAAAAGAGAAGCCGTCATTCTTGCAGGCAAACTTGGCGGACATCAGAAATTCTTCTTCGCCGATTTTGACCGACACCAGGCCATCGGACTCCAAAAGCGCCCGCTCCACCGCCTCCGACAGGCGCATCCGGCTTCCATCCGGGTCCTTGGCAAACTCCCGCATGGGAAAAGAGTCCACCAGAACGTCTATATCGTGGGTATTATTTTTAGACAACACGATTTTCTCCCGCAGTTTTTTGATTTCGCCGTCCAGGCGCACCTCCGAGAAGCCTTTACCGAGCAAATCGTACAAAAGCTGATAGTATTCGCCTTTGCGGCCGCGGATTACCGGCGAAAAAATTGAAATTTCGTCATCGCTCCACTCCACGCCCATAACTTTTCTGCCCTTGGCACCTTTTTTATTTGCAGTTTTTGCTTTCTCCAGCACGAAATTTATGATTTCCTCGTTGGAGAGTTTTTTGATTTCTTCTCCGCAGACCGGGCAGTACGGGTGCCCGATGCGGGCGTACATCACGCGTAGATAATCGTAAATCTCGGTGATAGTTGCAACCGTCGAGCGCGGATTATTCGAGCGGGATTTCTGATCAATAGAAATTGCGGGCGAAAGGCCGCTGATTTCGTCCACATCCGGCTTCGGCATTTGGTTCAGGAACTGTCGGGCGTAGGAAGAAAGCGACTCCACGTAGCGGCGCTGGCCCTCGGCAAAAATGGTATCAAAAGCAAGCGAACTCTTGCCGCTTCCGGATACTCCGGTCAGGACCACCATTTTGTTGCGCGGCATTTCCACGCTGATGTTTTTCAGATTGTGCGTCCGTGCGCCTTTTATCGTTATTTTGTCTATGTTTTTTTCCAGTTTGGCCATAACGCATTTGACACCCGCGCCTATTCCTAGGGGGTGTGTGTCTCTATTGGACTAGGGCCAGTATAGCACTTTTTTATTTTTGATAAATATAGGCTAGATAAACGGCAATACCAGGGAGAAACCAGTCAACTACAAAAGTGTAATACTTCAGAGCCCAATTGCCGAAAAATTTTTCGGTGTGGATTTTGGTAAATCTCTGTTCATACGAACCATGCTCGAGTTTGGTTAATACACATCCTCCTAGGACAAAATCCTGCACCCGGAGAGCCAAGAATATGGCAAGCATCCCGAACCAATTCATCCAAAATATCCCGGAAATCATCAGTACGAAAAACCCGGCATGAATCAGAAACCAAACATTTTTAACTTTTCTTTTCAGTTCCTTCATATTTGCTTTTTAATGTGATTATTTCGTCCCGCAGGATGGCGGCGGTCTCAAAATCCAACTCTCGGACGGCACGGTTCATCTCTTTTTCTTTCATTTTTATTATTTTTTCATATACCAATGTGCTCCATTCCTCGTCCGACAAGTTTTTATGCCTGCCTTTTTGCGCTTCCTTCATAGCGTTCTTCTTTGCTTTGGAAAAAACTTCCAAGTCCAAAGCGAGCTCGGAATTGACGGCTTTGTCGTGCTCGCTCTCAAGCTCCTCGGTGATGTCCCGGATATTTTTCATTATGGTTTTCGGAGTGATGCCGTGCTTTTTATTGTAAGCCAGCTGGATATCCCGGCGGCGCTTGGTCTCGCCGAGCGCGCGTTCCATCGAGCCGGTGAGGCTGTCTGCGTAAAGTATCACCCGGCCTTCGGCGTTTCTCGCGGCGCGGCCGATGGTCTGGATGAGCGAAGTCTCCGAGCGCAGAAATCCTTCCTTGTCCGCGTCCAGAATGCCGATCAGTGCCACCTCCGGCAAATCTAGCCCTTCGCGCAAAAGGTTCACGCCGACCAAGATATCAAATTTGCCTTTGCGGAAGTCTGTCAGAATTTTTATGCGCTCAATGGTCTTGATGTCGCTGTGCAAATATTCCGCTTTGATTTTTTTATCTTTTAGATAAAGCGAAAGTTCCTCGGCCATTTTCTTCGTGAGAGTAGTCGCCAGAACCCGGAAGCCCCTTTTTACCGTGGCTTCGGCTTCTTTGATAAAGTCCTGGATTTGGCCTTTATATTCGCCTTTTTCACTGACCGGCCGGACAATCGTCTCCGGATCCACCAGCCCGGTCGGGCGAATAATCTGCTCCACGATTTGCGCGCTTTCCCTGCGTTCGTCCTCGCCCGGGGTGGCGCTGGTGTAAATCACCGGGCCGATACGTTCCTCAAACTCCGCATATTTTAGCGGACGGTTATCACGCGCGCTGGGCAGTCGAAATCCGTACTCCACCAGAGTTTTCTTCCGGGATGCATCGCCGCTGTACATACCCTCGAGCTGAGGTAGGGTCACGTGCGACTCATCAATAATGGTAAGAAAGTCTGGCGCACCCTCTCTTCGGTGAGGGAAATAAGACAGCAGGGTTTCGGGCGGTTCGCCTTCCCTCTTGCCGGAAAGATGCCGGGAATAATTTTCAATGCCGGAACAATAGCCCACTTCGCGAATCATCGCCAGGTCGTAATTGGTCCGGCGCTTGAGCCGCTCGGCTTCCAGGAGCTTGCCCTCCTTCTCAAATTTTTTCAGCTGGCCGGCGAGTTCCTTTTTGATATTAGCCAGAGCAAATTTCAGCTTGTCTTCCTCGGTGATAAAGTGCTTGGCCGGAAATATAAAAATATTTTCTTCTGTCTTGATGATTTGCGCGGAGACCGGATCCACTTTTTTGATGGCGGAAATTTCTCCGCCCGAAATTTCCACCTGATAAGTAAATGTCTCTGACACGGGCATAATCTCCACCCGCGCTCCGATGGAGCGAAACTGCCCGGGGTTCAGATCCGCGTTGGTGCGGTTGAAATGGATTTCAATCAGCTTTCGCAGGAGAGTATTGCGGTCGATTTTCATCCCAACCTCAAGCTTTAGGTTCACCCGTTCGTATTCTTCCGGACTGCCGAGACCGTAAATGCAAGATACCGAGGCCACGATGATGACGTCCCGCCGGGTGAGAAGCGCCTGGGTGCTGGCGTGCCGCAAGCGGTCAATCTCCTTGTTTATCTGGGCGTCCTTCTCTATGTATGTGTCCGAAGCCGGCATATATGCCTCCGGCTGGTAATAATCGTAATAAGAAACAAAGTAATGCACGGCGGCATCCGGAAAAAACTCACGGAATTCCTGCGCCAGCTGGGCGGCCAGAGTTTTATTGTGAGCGATGACCAAGGCCGGCTTGTCGTACTCGGCAATCACATTCGCCATGGTAAAAGTCTTGCCGGTGCCGGTGGCACCCAGAAGGGTCTGCTTTCTCATGCCCTTGTCCAGGCCCTTGAGGAGCTCTGCGATGGCCTCGGGCTGGTCGCCGGCCGGCTTGAACTCACTTTTTAGTTTGAAAATCCCTGGCATAGCTCTAGATTACTCCAGAAAAAGTTTTTTGCAAAAAAAATGCCTTCTCATAGAGAAGGCATTTGTATATTTTGAGCGGCGGAGCCGCAGATATGATTGATTCTGTTGTATAAACGTGGTTGAACTCTTATGAGTCAAATATTTTGTTTGATTTCTGAAAAGAAATCACTATTATGACTTTGGTTCAAAAGAACTTATCGCTGGCTATATTATACCATTTATCCCAAAAGACCGGCCAATAGGCCGGCTGTGGAAAACCGAAAAGAGTCTTATTTTGCAGTATGGGACGGAGTTTTGCCTGCTTTGAGTATCTGGACTTCGAAGTTATCGCTGGCATAGGCGTTGTCATAAGCCCGGGAAATTATTTTATAGGCGAGAAAAGAAGAAACGACAGAAAAGATCAAAAAATATATGAGTGTCCTCGTAAGGGAATAGTTCATATTTTTATTGTATCAAGGGAGACGGGTGTGTCAATGCCGTATCCTCACAAATTCGAGTCCGCCCGGCAGGAATCGAACCTGCGACCATCTCCTTAAAAGGGAGCTGCTCTACCGACTGAGCTACGGGCGGATTTTATTGAACAATACAGCGATAATAACAGATTTCTAGAAAGCTTCAAGGATAAATCGCTCAAAAGACGCTTCGTCGTCTTCCCCGCGACGGCGGGCTTCCGGCAGAAGCGAAGCCATGCGGCCGGATATGTTCACCAATTCATCCTTGGAAAAAAGCCGGAAATTGCCGCGAAGAATCATGTCCTTGGCTTTCCAAAAAAGCACTCCGGCGAGTTCGTCCAGGGCCGCTCCGTGCATCATTGCCTGCCGAAAACCCAGCCAGAGTCCCAGGCGGTCTCTGGAGCCGAGCGCATTTGCCAGAACAAAGCTATTGAAACGCTCTTTTTTTTCTTTGACTTTGGCAAACTCTGCTATTTTTGCGCCAGATTCTTCGAACGCGGCCAGGGTGGCTTTGGCGGGGGCGTCCTCCAAAAATACGAAAACGTTAGCGGAATCCTTGATTAGATCAAGCTTGCCTGAAACAAAGCTTTCGTTTCGCTCGCTTGCCAGGACTTCCGACAATACGACTGTGCATTTCTTAAAAAATAATCCGGAGCTTGAAAAAAAATTTTCAAAGGAGTCCGGGTCGAATGTCTCTTTGTCCAGACGGAAAATTTCCGTCCCCTCCGGCAAGGAATCCAGTATCTTTTCCAGAGCGGAATTCCTGGCCCCCCTGTCTTCGCCGTAGAGAAAGTGAATCATATTCAGAGCTTAATCGACTTTTTGTATTCCAGATACGGCTCGCCGTATTTTTTAGCCAGGAGATCTTCCTCTTTTGGCAAAAACACGGCCTTGCCGAGAATCATGGCTATCACGGCGGCGATGCTGATAAAGAATCCGTTGACTAAAAGTCCGAAGCCGAATATCAGAAAAAAAAGTCCCCAGTGGGTCGGTCCCCGGCTAAAGCGATAAGGCCCGCCATAAAAAATTTTCTTGGTAACTTCGCCTTTTTTATAATTGCGCGAAGTATGCTGCGCCCAGTAAATTAGGAGCGATGCAAAGATGATAAGCGCGATGCCGACATAGCCCAGGTTGCGATTAAAAAGCCTGAGAGGAAAGAACAAGTCTAGAAATAACCCCGCCAGAAAAAGCACAAAGTAGGTGGAGTAAGAGTGCCCCAGGACATTGTGAATCTTTGTTTTTTGAGAGAGATCTTCCGTGTCCATTTCTAAAATTATATCACGAAACGGCTTATTTTACCAGGCTCATTTTACCTGACCCAGGTTTGCGCCGGCGCCGTAATGCACCAGTATGGGTATTTCCGTCTTGAAGTGTATATAGGAACGCGAGAGCACGGTTTCCATGGCGTCCTTGATGATGCCTTCGGCCTTTTTGAGAACGTTGTCTTCGATTTCATACACCAGTTCATCGTGCACCTGGAGCACCAAATGAACCTTATCGCCAAGGCCGGCCTTGCGCAAGTCCTCGTCCGCATAACGGATGGCGAGCTTGATTACGTCCGCCGCCGTACCTTGGATGGGAGCGTTGATGGCGGTGCGCTCGGCCATGTTCCTTATGAAGGGTATCTTGGAACGGATATTCTGAAAGCTGCGCCGGCGGCCAAAAAGAGTCTCGGTGTATTTATGCGCGGCGGCATATGCTTTCACTTCTTCCAAGTAATCCCGTATGCCGGAAAATTGGCGAAAATAATTGTCGTAGAATTTTTGAGCTTCCTCCCGGGTGCCGCCGATGTTTTTCCGCAGGGCATTTACGCCCATTCCGTAAATAATGCCGAAGTTTATGACCTTGGCCCGCCGGCGCATCTCCGCGTCCACTTTGTCTATCGGCACACTGAAAACCCGGGCAGCCACGCCGGCGTGAATGTCTTTGCGTTCGCGAAAAATCTCGGTCATATTTTTGTCGCCGGAGAGCATCGCGCCGATGCGAAGCTCTATCTGGCTGTAGTCAAAAGCTGCAAGCTTGTGCCCCGGAGCCGCGATGAAGCCCGCGCGAATGCGCCGGCCGAGCTCGCTCTTGATGGGCAGGTTTTGCAAATTCGGATCCTGGGAAGAAAATCTGCCAGTGGCTGCGCCGGCCTGAAGAAACTTTGCGTGCAGGCGTCCGTCCGATCCCGCCATCTTCGGAATAACTTCCACGTAGGTGGAGACCAACTTTTGCAGTTCGCGATATTTAATTATCTCGGTAATTATCGGATTGCCTTCTTCAAGTTCTTCCAGAACCGATATCTTGGTGGAAAGCGCCCCGCTCGCACTTTTCTTGTGCCCGGACTTGATGCCAAGTTTTACGAAAAGAACTTCGCCCAATTGCTTGGGAGAATTTAAATTGAATTCCGTGCCGGCCATTTTGTATATCCGCCGGGTAATCGCGCCGAGTTCTTTGTTGTATTCCCTGGAAAGCTCCGCAAAATATTTCCTGTCTATCAGTATCCCCCATCGCGACATCTCCCGCACGACGGGCATAATGGGTTTTTCTATCTCTTCATAGACCAGATCCAGCTTTTCTTCCTTGAGTTTTTTAAAGATGTACTCGCGGGCTTTTGGAAAGGAGCGGACGCGGGCGTAGTCCAAAATATCCTGCAATCCCGGGTTTGGGATTTCGGAATTCAGAAGCCAGAGCGCGATGGAAGTTTCCTCCAGTTCAAGTTCGCCCGGCGCATCCTCCGGCATAAGCGTCTGCTGCTCCGCGGGCTCGGGAATAGAACCGCCGTTCTTGCCGAAAAAGCCGCGAATACGGGAGAGCAGGCTCCTGAATTCGAATTCGGAAAAAGTTTTCTCTATCTTGGAAAGGTCGGCCTTCTGCCAAAAAGTCTGATTGGGCAGCTTGAAATCCACCGGCGCGTCCCGGCGTATCTTGGCCAGAGTTTTTGAGAAAAGCGCTTCTTCTTCGTTGTCTTTTATGAGCTGAATCACCCGCGGGCTCAGCCCGGCTGCGATAAAGGGTTTGTCGTCCTTCTTTAGTTTCTTATAAATTTCTTCGATAGTACCAAATTTGGAAATTAGCGTGGCAGCGGTTTTTTCGCCGATGCCTTTGATGCCAATAATGTTATCGGAGGGGTCGCCGCGCAAGCCCTTGTAGTCCGGCAAGAGTTCGGGCGGAAAACCAAAGCGTTCTTCCACCGCTTTTTGGTCGTACATAATCGTATCATTCAGACCTTTCTTGAGAGTGAACACTCTCACCTTCTCTCCATGAACCAGCTGCATCGTGTCCATGTCGCCGGAGGCGATGATGATGTTTACGTTTTTTTCTTTCTTCAGTTCTTCGGAAATAGTACCGAGAATATCATCTGCTTCAAAGCCGGGGCTGTCATAAATAGGAATATCGAATGCTTCAAAAATTTTCCGGGAGCTTTGGAGCTGTGCAACCAGGGCTTCGTCCGCCTTGGCCCGGCCGGCTTTGTATTTCTCGTAGGCCTCGTGGCGGAAAGTCTTGCCGGGCAGGTCGTAGCAGGCCGCTATGTAGTCCGGCTTGAGCTCGGAGATGATCTTCATCAGCATATTGGAGAGTCCGTAAAGCGCGCCGGTCGGCTCGCCCCGGGAAGAAGAAAACTCCGGCAGAGCATGATATGCGCGGTGAATGATTGCGTGCGCGTCCAGGAGTACCAAGGTCTTGGTCTTTTTCTCGGTTTTTGCTGCCATTTGGTCTTATTATATCATCAGGAGAAGCGGAATTTTCTGGACCCGTCTCTACGGTGTTCTATGTGAACTTTGCGATGCCCGCGGGGCATGGCAGCGCGGATTTTCTCCGGCCACTCCACGAATACCAGGTGTTCCGGACTGGAAATGATTTCTTGCCAGCCCAGGCGCTTGATTTCTTTCGCGCTTTTCAAACGATATGCGTCCAGGTGAAAAAGGAATCTGTGCCGGGGCGAGCGAACTCCGTATTTTCTAATTATTACAAAAGTAGGGCTCGGAACCCTCCTCTTTACGCCGAGTTCCCGGACGATGCTCTGCACGAACGCGGTCTTGCCCGCACCCAGCTCGCCGTAAAGCCCGACCACGACAGCGCGAGGGCTTTTGCCCCGCAATATTTCCAGCAAGAATGACTTGGCCAGTTTATCCGTGTCTTTTCGGCTTTTGGATATTGCCGCTTTTTTCATTAAAAATATAATATCACGGCCGGACGAATGGAGCATTTTAATCGCGAGCCGGGTGAGGTATAATGCAGAGACAATGGCCAAATTTGACGAAGAACTACAGAAGAAGCAAATCGAGGACATACATAAACAGGAAGAGGAGCAGCTGGTGGAAGTGCTGGCCGAATCTAAATATAATATGCCGTATATAAACCTTGACCGCATCGGCGTAGACAACGAGGCCCTGCGCGCAATCTCGGAAGAGGAGGCCAGACAGCTAAACGTAGCCCCGTTCAAAACCACCGGCAAGAATATATTGATAGCAGTGCGCTCCCCTTCGCCGGAGCTTTTGGCGAAGCTGAAAGAGGATATGGAGCGCATCAATCTCTCCCCTACTTTCTATATGGCTTCCCACGCCAGCCTGGAAAAAGTCTGGGAACGCTACAAAGAAATATCTATGGCGGAAAGTTCTCAAGCCGGGGGTATCGAAGTAGCCGCGGATATCCTGCGGGACACCGCCAAAGAGATAAATAATATGCAAGACATCGCCCGGCTGGTAAAGGAGGCGATGGAAAAAAAGCAGACGCATAAAATTTCCCGCCTGTTCGAAATAATTCTCGCCGGCGCCATCGCAATCAAGGCTTCGGACATCCACATCGAACCGGAGAAAGAAGAGGTGCGCCTGCGTCTGCGCCTGGACGGCGTACTGCAGGACGTGATGAGTTTCAGTTTTGAGATTTACCATCTCTTGAATTCCCGGGTGAAGCTTCTGTCGGGAATGAAAATCACTTCCAACCTGGCTCAGGACGGGCGCTTTAGCATAATGGAAGGCAACGAAGAAATCAGCATTCGAAGCTCGCTCATTCCGGGCGCTTATGGCGAGGCGATAGTGATGAGAATACTGGATCCAAAATCCATCCAGGTCAATCTGGAAGACTTGGGCATCGAGCCATTTCTTTTCTCGGTCATTTCCCAAGAAATCGCCAAGCCGAACGGGCTGATACTGGTAACCGGCCCGACCGGCTCCGGAAAAACTACGACGCTCTACGCATTCCTCCGGCGCATCTATTCCGTTGAAACGAACATCATAACTATCGAGGATCCGGTAGAATATCACCTGGAAGGCATAACCCAGACGCAGACCGACAGCAAAAAGGGTTACACTTTTGCTGAAGGGCTACGCAGTGCCTTGCGCCAGGATCCGGATGTGATAATGGTGGGAGAAATCCGGGATGCCGAAACCGCGGAAATCGCCGTGCAGTCCTCCTTGACCGGCCACCTGGTGTTTTCGACCCTGCACACAAACAACGCTGCCGGCGTGATCCCGCGCTTGATAGACCTCAAGATAAATCCAAAAATACTGGTGTCCGCTCTCTCAATCTCCATCGCGCAACGCCTGGTCCGCAAGCTTTGCCAGTATTGCAAAAAGGAACAGCCGCTCTCGGAGACCGACGATGCTTTAATGAAGCTTGTGCTCTCGACTATTAAGGATGAAGGCAAGGATATTTCCAAGTACGGCATAGATCCGAATGCGCCATTCAAGATATTTACCCCGGTCGGCTGCGAGAAATGTAACGGGACCGGCTACAAGGGACGCATAGGTATTTTTGAGGCTATCAGAACCGACGAAGCCATTGAAAAAGTAATCACCGAGAATCCGAGCGAGCGCGAAATCAAGAAAATCGCCCGCAACCAAGGCACGCTGTCGATGCGGCAGGATGGAGTGGTAAAAATATTAAACGGCATAACTTCAATCGAAGAAGTGCAGAGCGTTGTAGACCTGCACGAAGAATAAAAATGAAAAAAGGAAAATCCAAGAGGTTCAAAATAGAACACGACAAGCATTTCAAGGTGGCGATGTTCGGCAGTTCGCGGGTGAGGGAGAACGATGTAATCTATAAACAGGTCAACAAGCTTGCCAAGATGCTGGGTGAGATGGGCGTGGACGTTGTCACCGGCGGCGGCCCAGGTCTGATGCAGGCGGCGAACGAAGGCCACCGCGCAGGCAGCAAGCTAAAGCACGACGGCGCGCACTCTATCGGCATAGGCGTGAAGCTCCTCTGGAAACAGCGCTTCAACGACGCCGTACAATACAAAGAAGAATTCAACCGTTTCTCCCGCCGGCTGGACGAGTTTATGCTCCTCTCAAACGCGGTAGTGGTCGCCCCTGGCGGACTCGGCACAACCTTGGAACTTTTTTATACCTGGCAGCTGGTGCAGGTGCACCACATCTGCCATATCCCGATAATCCTGATGGGTGACAAGTGGGACGGACTTTTGAAATGGATAAAAAATAACCCCCTCAAGAAGGGCTATCTGGACAAGCAGGATTACGATTTGGTTTACCGGGTAAAAACTCCCGAGCAGGCAGTGGAAATAATCAGGGAAGCGTATAAGCACTTTCAGAAGGGCGGCAAGAATTTCTGCCTGAACTACAAGAAATACAAAATTAGATAAAATAAAAAAGCACTAATCTCTAAACAATCCTTTCAGAGCTATGCTCCGAAAGTAACAAGTCCTCAAAGGATGGCCCCAGTGAACTAATAATAGTACCAGAACGTCCTATTTAGACCTGTATAACCTGTGGCTGATTGCTTAGAGATCAGTGCCTTCTCTGACCTCGCTCACTTCACAAATATTTTTCAAGAACTCCTCGGCCGAAAATCATTATACTATCCCCGAACTCGAGGCCAATGCTATAATGTTGATACCAGTGTGCATAGGCTGTTGATATCACGGAATAAAGGTATCGCGAAAGCAGTATAGCATAATACAAATATAATGTCAAGTAGAAAAGCTAAAAAACCTGAAAATAAAAGCCCGGAAAAAACTGAAGAATCAGCGGAGTCATTTTTGGATCAGACCTTACGCCCCAAGGCCTGGGAGGAATACGTGGGCCAGAAGCATATCAAGGATAACTTGCGGATTCTCCTTGCCGCCGCGGAGGAGCGCGGGCATATCCCGGAGCATATCCTATTCTACGGCCCGCCCGGCCTGGGCAAGACTACCCTCGCTCACCTGATAGCCCGGGAGACCGGCAAGCAGATGAAAATCACTTCCGGCCCGGCTATTGAAAAAGTCGGCGACTTGGCGAGCATTCTGACCAACCTATCTCCCGGCGACATCCTCTTCATAGACGAAATCCACCGGCTGAACAAAATGGTAGAAGAAATCCTCTACCCCGCGATGGAGTCCGGCGTGCTCGACATCATCATCGGCAAGGGCCCGTCCGCCCGCACCATTCAGCTCGACCTGCCGCCGTTTACCCTGGTGGCCGCTACTACGCGGGTGGCCCTGGTATCTTCCCCGCTGCGCTCGCGTTTTTCCGGCGGAGTGTTCCGCCTGGAATTTTATTCCGATGAAGAAATCGCCGAAATTGTAAAACGCTCGAGCAAACTCCTCGGCATCGCGCTCGACGCCGACGCCTTGAAAGAAATCGCCAAGCGCAGCCGCTTCACTCCCCGCACCGCGAATTACTTCCTCAAGCGCGCCCGCGACTACGCCCAGGTGCACAAAAAGAATTTGGATAAAGAGACAGTGAAAGGCGCGCTGGATATGCTCTCCGTAGACGAGAAAGGCCTGAACGCCTCCGACCGGAAGTTTTTGGAAATCCTGATTAAAAAATTCTCCGGCGGGCCCATCGGCATCAAAACCCTGGCCGCCGCGCTCTCGGAAGAAGAATCCACCATCGAAGAAGTGATAGAGCCGTACCTACTCCAGCTCGGCCTGATCGAGCGCACCGCCCGCGGCCGCACCGCCACGGCGAAAGCTTACGAACACCTCGGCCTAAAAGTTCCGGCTAAAACGCAGGAGAAACTATTGTAATATTGAATTTATGTCCGGTCATAATAAGTGGGCGCAGATAAAACACAAGAAAGCTATCACGGATGCGAAAAAATCGAAGATTTTTTCCAAGCTGGTCAGGTTTATCGCCGTGGAGGCCAAACTCTCGGGCGGTAAGGATTCCCCCGGCCTGCGGGCGGCGGTGGCCAAGGCCAAGGCGGTAAATATGCCGGCAGAGAATATTGAACGCGCGATAAAGAAAGCCAGCGAGCCTTCAGCCGCAATGGAATCCATCACTTACGAGGCATACGGCCCCGGCGGGGTCGGGCTCATCATTGAAGCCCTGACCGACAACAAGAACCGCGCCGCGCAGGAAGTGAAGCACATCCTGTCCGCGAATGGCACCGCCCTCGGCGGCATCGGCTCGGCGGCTTGGGCTTTCAAAAAAGAGATGTCCCCGGAGGGGCCGATTTGGAATCCGACTTCGAGCGTTCCCCTCTCGGACGAAGACTTGTCCGCTCTGGAAAAGCTGGTGGAAGAATTGGAAAACCTCGACGACGTGCAGGAAGTTTATACCAACGCGGAATAAGTGGTAAAATCAGCTCATGAGAATTTTAGGCATTGACCCCGGGTTTGAGCGGCTGGGTATCGCGGTCCTGGAAAAAGAAGCCGACGAAGGGCGGGAGCGGGTAATTCACTCGGAATGTTTTAAAACCAGTGCTAAGCTGGATTTCCACGAACGCCTCGGCCTCATCGGAGAGAAAATCAAGGAGATTATAAAAAAATTCAAGCCGGAGGCGCTCGCCATCGAGACTCTCTTTATGACCACCAATCAAAAGACGGTCATCCGGGTGGCCGAGGCGCGAGGGGTGGTGATATACGAGGCGTCCCGGGCGGGTCTGCCCGTATTGGAGATCTCCCCGCTCCAGGCCAAGATGGCAACCACCGGCTACGGCCGCTCCGGCAAGCCGGAAATGATAAAAATGGTGAAAATGCTGGTTAAAATAGAGAATTCCAAGACTTCCGACGACGAGCTGGACGCTATCGCGCTCGCCCTGTCCGCTTTCGCCCTCTGGCGCAAGTTTTAAGCCGGGAGTTTATCCACATTTTCTATTGCTAAGGGGTTTGGGATTTGATACAAAATAGGCGAAGAGTTATTAATTTATTTTTTCATTCTTAATTATTTTTATTTCCCGGCCCAAAACCGGGAGGTCGCATTAAAAAATAAAAAACAAAATGGATTACGAAGAAGAGCAATCTATGGATGACGATGGATTCGGTATGAGCGAAGGCTCCGAGGAAGAAGAGCCTCTGGATCCGCTCGAAGAAGGCAGCGAAGACGACGATTTCGGGATAGACGACCCGGACGACAACTATCACTAAAATAAAAACCCGCCTCTCTGGCGGGTTTTTATTTTATTTTGATGAAAGTATGCTTGCCTATTTTGTAAGTATGACCGGACTCCGGGGCGTCTTTGGCTGAAGTTTTCTTGTCCAAGGTCAGGTCTGTGATTGCTCCCGCGTCAAACAGCCGGCGGCCGGCGGAAGCGGACTCCACCGCACCGGCGGACACCAGAGTTTCCAGCATCATGCCTTTGGCTTCGACTTCTCTCGCATCTTCGGGAATTTCTTTTTTCTGGAAAGCACTCTCGAAACTTCCCTGGGCTTTCCCGGCGGCATCTTTGCCGTGCAAATCTTCCACTAATTTATAGGCCAGCTGTTTTTTAAAAGGCATGGGGTTTTCTCCGGCGGAAATTTTTTCCTCTATCTTTTTAATTTCATCCATCGGCACCCGGGTGAGGTATTCAAAACATTTCACTATGACTTCGTCCGGGAAAGTCATAATCTTGCCGAAAAGTTCTTCCGGCTTGTCGTCGAGTGCGATGACATTGCCCTCGGTCTTGCCGATTTTTCGGCCGGAAGAATCAGTGAGGAGCGGCGTGGTCATCACGAATTTATCCTTGCCCTTCATAGACTTGAGAAGTGAGCGGCCGAAAAGCATATTGAAGGTCTGGTCGCTGCCGCCAACCTCAAGGTCCACCCCCATAGCAACTGAATCATATGCCTGAAGCAAGGGGTACAGAGCTTCGCGCAAGCTTAGTGTCTCGCCTTTGCTTATTCTTTCCTGAAACAAATCGCGTTCGGATAGCTGTTGCCAGGAAAAATTACCAGCAATATTCAAAATTTCCGGAAGCTTCAATTTATTCAGCCAATCACCGTTGAAAAGTACGCGAATTTTGTTCTTGCCGGAAAAACGCAGAATCTTGCCGGCCTGTTTTACATAATCCTTGGCATTTTTGCGCAGTTCCTTGCGGGAAAGAAACTTTTCCCGGGAGCGGGTCTTGCCGGAAGGATCGCCGGCCTGGCCGGTGCCGTCGCCGATTAGAAATATGACTTCGTGGCCGAGAGCCTGCCAATCCGCGAGCTTGCGCAAACCCACCAAGTGCCCGACGTGGAGCTTGGTACCGGTCGGATCAAAACCCTGATAAAGCCTGAGTTTCTTGCCGGAGCGCAAGGCTTGTTCCAATTCCTCCTTTGACGGGTATATTTTATCTACGCCGCGGA